>CBCTHD010000075.1:0-8382 GCA_965146615.1 uncultured Clostridia bacterium | reverse complement strand
ATTTCTGTGGTTTGGATTATTGCAATTACCAATGCGGTCAACCTGATTGATGGATTAGATGGGCTGGCGGCGGGCGTTTCGTCCATCGCTTCCATGTCCATTCTCTTTATTGCCGTCATTAACGGCAATTCCATTATCGCCGTTTTGGCGGCCGCTCTGGTGGGAAGCTGTGTGGGATTTTTGCCATTCAACGTCAATCCCGCGAAAATTTTCATGGGCGACACCGGCTCCACCTTTTTGGGATATATGCTGGCGACCATGTCCATCTATGGCTTGTTTAAGGGATATGCGCTCATTACCTTTGTGGCGCCGTTCTTGATTTTGGGACTGCCCATTTTTGATACGGCATTTGCGATTATCCGCCGCATCATTCACCACCGCCCCGTAATGGAAGCGGACCGCGGGCATTTACACCACCGCCTGATTGACATGGGCTTTAGCCAAAAACAAACGGTCGCGATTTTATATTCCATCACCTCCCTGCTGGGACTGAGCGCGGTTATCATGTCCACCAGCGGCACGCTAACGCAGGGTATTTTCCTGATTTTATCCGTGGCGCTGTTTTTAGGGGTTGGATTTTATTTTTCGCGCAAACCGAACGCCGCACAGGAAGAGGAACCGGAAGCTCAGACGGAGAACGAGACACAAACCGCTGTGCAGCAGGAAAAAACGGCACAGCCGGAGGATAACGTACAAACCACGGCGCCGCAGCCGGAGGAAAAGGAGAAACAACATGAGTAAATTAAAAGTAATGACTGTCTTTGGAACCCGTCCGGAGGCCATTAAAATGGCGCCGCTGGTTCTGGAACTGCAAAAATATCAGGAAATCCAGAGTATTGTCTGCGTGACCGCCCAGCACCGTCAGATGCTGGACATGGTAATGGATATGTTCAACATCAGCGCGGACTATGATTTGAATATTATGAAAGAACGTCAGACGTTGGCGGGTATCACGACGCTGGCGCTGGGCGGGATTTATGACGCCGTAACAGACTGTGAACCCGATGTTGTGTTGGTGCATGGCGACACCACCACCACCTTGGCGGGCAGTCTGGCATCTTTCTATCATCAGGTGAAGGTCGGACATGTGGAAGCGGGACTTCGTACATACGACAAGTATTCCCCCTTCCCCGAAGAAATGAACCGAAAACTGACCGGGGCAATTGCAGATTTCCATTTTTCGCCCACCGTCAAAAACCGCGAAAACCTTGCACGGGAAGGAATTACCAACGGCGTGTATGTGACGGGAAATACCGTTATTGACGCGATTCATTACACAGCGAGAGAGGACTATACCTTCCGCAACGAATTGCTGGGCGACATTGATTTTGCCGGAAGCAAAGTTATTTTGGTGACGGCGCACCGCCGGGAAAACCTCGGAAAACCGCTGGAGCAGATATGCGGCGCGCTGCGGCGCATCGTGGAGGACAATGCGGACGCGCAAATTGTCTATCCGGTTCATTTGAACCCTGCTGTACGTGACACGGTATTTCAAATACTGGGCGGTCACGACCGCATTCATTTGATTGACCCTCTGGACGTGGACGAGCTGCACAACTTGATGCACCGCTGCTATATGGTGATGACGGACTCCGGCGGATTGCAGGAGGAAGCGCCGTCGCTGGGTAAACCGGTTTTGGTGCTGCGCACGGAGACGGAGCGTCCCGAAGCGGTGGAGGCAGGTACGGTCAAGCTGGCAGGCGTGGAGCAGGAAACCATCTATCAAATGGCAAACGAGCTGCTGCGTGACGCGGCAGCATATCAGAAAATGAGCAAAGCGGTCAATCCCTATGGGGACGGGCAGGCGTCCCGCCGCATTGTGGAAGCGCTGCTCTATGAATTCGGCAAGCGCGATACGCGCCCGGACGAACTACTATAACAATCAAAAATGCAGAAACGCCTGAACCGGCATGAGGGCACTTTCTCTCATGCACTACTTCATCTCGGCTTTCTGCATTTTTTATATCAACCGGAAATGGAGCAAACAACTATGGGAAAAACATTGGTACTGGCGGAAAAGCCCTCCGTCGGGCGGGAACTTGCCCGCGTGCTGGGCTGCCGCCAAAAAGCAAATGGATACATCGAAGGCCCCCGCTATATCGTCACGTGGGCGTTGGGGCATCTGGTGGAGTTGGCGCCGCCGGAAAAATATGACAAGCAATACCAGAATTGGAGTTTGGAAACGCTGCCCATGCTGCCGGACAAAATGCAGCTTGAAGTAATTCCTTCTACAGCGAAGCAATATAGTGTGGTGAAAAAGCTGCTGCACGACAGCCGCGTCACTTCCCTTGTCATTGCGACGGACGCGGGACGGGAAGGCGAGCTTGTCGCCCGCTGGATTCTGGACAAGGCGGGATTCCGCGGTCCCATCAAGCGACTTTGGATTTCCTCCCAGACGGATAAAGCCATCAAACAGGGCTTTGCGTCGCTGCGGGACGGACGCGAGTATTTGAATCTCTACCGCTCCGCCCAAGCGCGTGCCGAGGCGGACTGGCTGGTAGGGCTGAACGTCACCCGCGCGCTGACCTGCAAATACAATGCGCAGCTGTCCGCCGGGCGCGTGCAGACGCCTACACTGGCGCTCATTGTAGAACGGGAAAACGAAATCCGCAAGTTTGTACCAAAAGAGTATTATACCGTCCGCGCCGACCTGGGTAAGCTGTTCGCCACCTGGCAGGACAGCAAAGGACAAACCGGTATCTTTGACCAAAAGAAAGCGCAGGACATTGCAAACAAAATAGAAGGCAAGACGTTTACCGTCACCTCTGTGAAAGAGACGCCCAAAAAGACGCCCGTCCCCATGCTGTACGACCTGACGGAATTGCAGCGGGACGCGAACAAGCAATACGGCTACTCCGCCAAACAAACGCTGAACATCATGCAGCGGCTCTATGAGCAGCACAAGGCGCTGACCTATCCGCGCACCGATTCGCGTTATTTGACGGAGGATATTGTGCCGACGCTGCGCGACCGGCTGGACGCGGTGCGTGTGGGAGATTTTCAGAGCGTTGTCAGCGAGATTATGCGCGGACGCAAAACCATTGCCAAAGCCTGTGTCAACAATGCAAAGGTCAGCGACCATCACGCCATCATTCCAACGGAGAAACGTGTGGACTTGTCCGCACTGAATACGGATGAGCTGCGCATTTACACCATGGTCGTACGGCGGTTTTTGACGTGCTTCTATCCGCCCTATGAATATATGCAGACCAAGGCGGAGTTCACCTGCGAAGGAGAAACGTTCCGCGCGTCGGGACGCAAAGTCGTGCAGCTGGGCTGGAAAAAGGTTTATCATGTGCGCGACGACGAGGAGGACCCGGAGGCGGAGGAAGAACAGACGCTGCCGGATTTGGCGCGCGGAAAAACCTTTCACTGTGCGCATGTGCAGCTGAAAAGCGGCAAAACCAAGCCGCCCGCACGTTACACAGAAGCGACATTGCTGTCCGCAATGGAGAATCCCTCCCGGTTTATTACAGACAAAAAAATGAAAGAATATATCGGCGGTGGCCTGGGAACGCCCGCGACGCGCGCCGACATTATCGAAAAGCTGTTTGCTTCCTTTTACATGGAAAAACGCGGCAAGGAAATCGTGCCGACCTCCAAGGGAATGCAGCTTGTGGATCTGGTGCCGCAGGATTTGCGGGAGCCGCTGTTGACCGCAAAATGGGAGCAGCAGCTGGACGGTATCAGCAAAGGCAGCATCAAAAAAGACGCCTTTGTGAACGATATGCGGCGGTATACCAAATCTCTGGTGTCCACCGTAGCAGCAAGCAACAACACATATGTGCATGACAACATGACGCGCACGCCCTGTCCCCAATGCGGCAAACTGATGCTGAAAGTAAATGGAAAACGCGGTAAAATGTTGGTATGTCAGGACCGTGACTGCGGGCACCGCGAAACCATCAGTCTCCAATCTAACGTTCGCTGTCCAAACTGTCACAAAAAGATGGAGATTTTCGGAACAGGTGAGAAAAAGACGTATGCCTGCGTTTGCGGATTCCGCGAAAGAGTGGAGAAATTTCATGAAAAACACAAGAGCGCCAATGGCGGCGTTTCCAAGCAGTTTGTGAAGCAATATTTGCAAAAGCAGGAACAGCAGCAGGAAGAAGTCAGCGCATTTGAACTGGCACTGCAAAAAGCGTTGCAAGAGAAAAAGAAATCTTAACATACAGGATGGGGAAATTCGGTGATTCTATAAGCACTTTTTAGGATTGGAGGTGACCACTATGCCGTCTTGCGGCAACCAAAAACCTTGCCCGTGTACATACGACTGTCCCAGACACGGCATATGCTGTGCCTGCGTGGCGCATCACCGCGACCATGGCGAGGGCGTACCCGGTTGTTTCTTTTCCAAAGAAGCTGAAGCAACCTATGACAGAAGCGTTGAAGCGCTGGCAAAAGACCACGGAATTATCAAATAGGAGGGAACGGCGATGGGAGAATTGAATATTTTACCGGTGGAGCATATTCACCAGGTGCAGCGTACTGCCGCGCTGGCAAAAGAAATTTGGACGGAGCATTACACGCCCATTATCGGCGCGGAGCAAGTGGCATATATGCTGGAGCATTTTCAATCGGAAGAGGCGATTGCTTCGCAAATCAAAGAGGGCTATTTCTATTATTTGATGGAGGTGGACGGTACAGCGGCAGGCTATGCTGCCATCAAGCCGGAAGGTGATACCATGTTTTTAAGCAAAATTTACGTCCATCAAAAGTTCCGGCAGCAAAAAATTGCCGCGCGCACGCTTTCCTATTTGGAAGAAATTGCGCGGGAGCATGGCTGCCGCAGCATTTATTTAACCGTCAACAAAAACAATGGCGGCAGCATTGCGGCGTATGAACGTCTGGGTTTCCGGAAGGTGCGCACACAAAAAGCCGATATAGGCGGCGGTTTTTTCATGGACGACGATATTATGGAAAAAGCGATACTGCTATAGAGTTTTGTATCATTCAGGGGAGGAAGTTTCATGAGCGAATTATCAAAGCTGCCGAACATTGGGAAAATGGTGGCGCAGCAGTTGGAGGATGCGGGTATCCATACAGCGCAGGAACTCGCGGACTTGGGCAGCCGGGAAGCATGGCTGCGTATTCAGGCGAACGACCCGTCCGCCTGTTACAATCGGCTCTGTGCGCTGGAGGGCGCAATCCGCGGCGTGCGCTGGCACAATTTGCCGACCGAAATTAAATCAGACTTGAAAGATTTTTACCAGTCCCATAAACTTTGATACCGGGAGAGATTTACATGAACGGATACAGCGCGTGCTTAAACGGCGTAAATTGCAAATATAACGGAAAAAACAATCTACGGGCAGAAATTCGTCAAAAAATCGAGACGGAAGGCGGCGTTTTGCTTTGCCCCGAGCAAGCGGGCGGACTAGGTATCCCCCATCCCCCGTCGGAAATCGAGACGGGATATGACGGCAGAGATGTGCTGGCAGGTCGTGCCAAAGTGCTGGACCGCGATGGCAGAGACGTCACGCAGGCCTTTGTGGAGGGCGCGCAGCGGACGCTGCAAAAAGTACTGGCAAACGGCGTGAAAACCGTCTATCTCAAGCAAAGCAGCCCCTCCTGCGGCTGCGGGCTGATTTATGACGGTACCTTTTCCGGCAGAAAGATCCCGGGTGACGGCGTGACTGCCGCGCTGCTGAAACAGCATGGCATTGAAGTCATTGCGGTCGATTGATTGAAGTGTATACAGACGGCGGACAGCGAACCTTTCCGCCTTGATAAACCAAAGTCCCATCAGGCGGTCAAGAGCGGTTTTCCTCTTGACCAACTGACGGGGCTTTTTTATGAACAACGGTTTCTTTTTTTCCGAAATTCTTGACAAATGTTCACTTGTGGTATCGGATAGCGCGTGCTATAATCAAAAGTGAAACTAAAGTGATAGGAGGCTACTGATATGCAACTAGGTGAAGTAATACGGCACTATCGAAAAAGAAAAAACATGACACAGGCAGAGATGGCAGACCGTCTCGGCGTGACAGCGCCGGCAGTGAATAAATGGGAAAATGGGAATTCCATGCCGGACATTCTGTTGCTGTCGCCCATTGCGCGGTTGCTTGACATTACGCTCGACACCTTATTGTCCTTTCGTGAAACGCTGACAGCAGAGGAAATTAATACCTTGATATGCGAATTAGACAGCAGATTAAGAAATGAACCGTATCAAGAAGCATTTGCGTGGGCAGAGAAACAAATAGCACTATATCCCAACTGTGAACCACTGGCTTTACGGCTGGCGCAGGTACTCGATGCGTGGCGGCTCAGTATGGATGTTCCTGATGCGGTCAATTATGATGATGCGATCTGCGGCTGCTATGAGCGCGCTTTGGAGAGCGGCGACGAGGATGTCAGACACACCGCTGCCGATGCCTTATTCGGCTTCTATTGCAGAAAGGAACAATATGAAACAGCGGAAGCGTACCTGGTTTACTTGCCGGAACAGAATCCAGAAAAAAAACGGAAGCAAGCGGAGCTATACAGCAAAACAGGCCGCATGCAGGAAGCGTATAAGGCCTATGAGGAGCTGTTATTTTCCAGCTACCAGATGATTTATATGGTGCTGTATGGCATTACTATGCTGGCAATGCAGCAAAAAAATCTGAAAAAAGCGCACTATCTTGTCGAGAAGCAAACACGGCTGGTACATTTATTTGAAATGGGTCCCTATTACGAAGCCTCCGCCGGACTTACTTTGGCAATTGAGGAAAAAGATGTCGATGGGACGCTGGAAGCAATGGCGGGTATACTGGGCAGCGTACAAAACATCTGCGCCTTTTGCCAGTCGCCGCTTTACGAGCATATGACATTCAAAAGCCCGCGAAGAGAATTTGTTGCACAACTCAAAAAAAATTTGCTCGAACGCTTCCGCGACGAAGAAACCTTCGACTTTTTAAAAACAGACAAACGTTGGGAAGAACTGGTGAAATAGTGTGCCGCGCTGCCCTTCTGGGGCAGGTTCCTGCGGATTGGTGCTATAGAAATCAGCGTTTTTAAGGGAGAATGACACATGGCGTCATTTTCCCTTGTGCGTCACACCTTCTTCCGGGCATTACTGTTTTAATAATTTTTTAAATCCCGCCGGACAGTCTTTCAGCACGTCCTAAAATGGTATCGGCATACCCCAAACGCCGAACGTGTAGCAATCCCTTACACAGTCCGGCCCCGCCGCGACAAAACTTTTTGTATCACACCCGGGCGTATCCTTTTCTCCTTCTTACAACAGAAGGCTACTCACTCCTCCCATTACGTTTACTCGGAGAATTCAAGTCTATGGGGACGGAATTTCTGGGGTTGCATAAGAACTCCTTTCGACTTTAAAAATTATTTATCTACCATCAAAAATTGTTCTGTCGTAACAATTCCTTCCTTCAATACTGCGTCGTAAATCTCCTTGCTATGATAATGTTTTTTTCCTTTATCAAATCCATAAAGACCCCGCATAGTAAGTTCTCGCTTTATTTTCATAATGGCGTCTTTCCATTCCGGTCTTTTATACATCAGATGCACTATATCATTGGCATATGCTATTGAATCGTCAATTATTGCTTTATCCTTCCACCAAATATCTATATTCCAGCGGTCCCCTGATATTTTTGTTTCAAAGCCCAAAAATGCCCATTCCTCTTCAATATTTATTTCTCCATTAAATCGGCTTGGCACCATTTCTTTTATAATATCTGATGTTAAACTATAGTAATTTTGTGTATTTAGACCGGACTTATCCATATAAAAATCTATATCATTCCATGTCATGATTCCCATCCTATAACTGCCAACGATGTATACATCTCCATATTTTTGGAGAATCTTTAGCAAGCCATAATGATACATTAAATTATCAGCTTTTTCATTAATCGTCATCATTCCTTCTGCACTTGCCATAGCTATTCCTCCAAATTCTACTTTGTCGCTTACTAATTGATTTCCACTTTTTGTCATAGTGAACGACATCTACCAACAATTCTACATTATCCTCAATACTTTTTGTACCGTCTGCATATATCATAGAGCAAGAAAGTGTTTCCAACCCTATTTCCGCTTTTTCCGTAGATTGAAATTCAACGTAACCGAAAAAACTGTTTTTGCTCGTACATGTCTCTGTCTGCAAGTACACGGCTGCCAATTTGTATATACCCGTTGTTTTACGCGGTTAAGCTGAAACGCAAGCGGCGGGAAAGATAAACGGCACATTTGTGCATAGAATTCATTTTCTTTACTCATTTTCTCATCATCTTCGTGCTATCAACAGGGTAGTGTTTCCCTTACGAAACACCCTTTTTACGCTCGAAAACCCCGCGGCGTACAGCATGGCAATCTGATTTTCCACTGTACAAGGCGTATCATAGTGATAAAATGCCGTCGAATCAATTCCCT
>CBCTHD010000074.1:0-8449 GCA_965146615.1 uncultured Clostridia bacterium | reverse complement strand
TGCGGAGCAGGTTTGTCTCAAAATTTAAAAATCCACATATTCCGCACATATCAAATAACCTCCCTTAAAACATTCCGTTTCTGTTATCGAGTCCCCGTTGTATAATCTCCCTTAATTTCCCCGTTGTGTTGACCAACGTTTTATTTACCCAATCACAAAACCCATAGGAATACATTTTATTGGCTATGTCGAGTAATGTGGTAGTCCCAATATTACGAATACGAGAGAGGTCGTTAAAACTGGTATAGGCAAGTAACGCTGAACAGGTTGTTATTCCCTCTGCCATAAGTGCATTGTATGTCCTAGAAGAAAACGACATTGTTTCAATTTTTAATGGAGATGTCCCGAATTGTTTATTGATAACGGTGTCTTGTCGTCTCTGCGATAGTTGAATTTCATTTTGCAATAAAGAGATTTGCAGTTTATTCTCCTTTATCATAACTTCTTTTTTAGCAATGACAGCCCTTTGATCCATGATTGTTTCTTGTTGTTTGTTGATCATAGCATTTTTTTCTTCCACAAGGTTTTTGAGTTCATCGCACATTTCAACAATTTGGGAAACACTCATATAAATACCGGGGGGCAAATGGCGCAGTTTTCGCATTGCCAACTGAACGATACATCGTGCCCTTTGAATGCTGACGCCACCTATTTTTTGCCCCACTAATTTGTAAGTCATTCCTTCCCGATAACGCAATTCTAAGGCAAGCTGCTCTCGTTCTGACAATGTATGTAATGCCTCCGAGATACCGCGTATATAAAGTTCGCCGTTGTCATTGTCAAGATTCCATGTAGCGCAATAAACGCGAGACATATATTCCATATCGGTCAATCGATCATCATCACCTTTCTTGCTGGTTGAGCTTTCTATAAATCGTTTCGAATCTTCCATTCAATTTAAGTCACCTCCCATTGTCAAACAGATTTCCACTGTTATTTTTTTGTTTTGACTTTGTGAAAGTGTATAACTTTCCGAAGTTTTGTTAAACCTTTAAAAGCGCGACAAAAACATTATATTCCTTTTAAAAGCATATGTCAAGTAAAATTGATAATTAAAAAGCATAAAATAAAGAATTAATGCTTTATAATAACATATAAAGGGGGTAGGAAGTAGTGTTTACAGGTTATGAAGATTTTAAAAGTTTTATTAGCCAAAGATTAGCAAATCTGCGGAAACAAAAGAATGTATCTGCTCGTGACATGAGTTTGTCGTTAGGCATGACGGAAGGGTACATAAATCATATTGAGAACAAAAACAGTATGCCGTCAATGGAAAACTTTTATTATATTTGTGATTACTTAAAAGTTTCTCCAAAAGATTTCTTTGATGATGGAATGAAAGCTCCAGATCTACTCGCGGAATTGGTTGAGGAAGGTAAAGAACTAGATAGAGCTGCTCTAAAAAATTTAATAGAATTTATTCGAATTAACAAAAAATAGTTTTACATATGAAGAAATAAATTTATGCAAGCATTTTGTTAATAACTTATTATAAAAATCCATATTGAAAATAAAAGCAATATGCCCACTATGAAAAATCTGTATTATATTTGTGCGTTTTTAAAAATTGCACCCAAGGACTTTTTTCGATGGCGTAGAAGCTCCGGAGCTTCTTGCATCATTTGTAAATGAGTGCAAGCGGCTAAAAAGCGATTCACTGCAAAGTTTGCTTACTTTTGTTTAAAATGTAAAAAGATGATTTCGGGCAACGCATGAAATCATCTTTTTGCTTTATGATTGATCTTTCATCATTTCTTTTTTATTTAAGATCCATGTAAAAATAAACTCTGTCATTTTAGGTATGCATCATATTCTGTAATATGGTCTGAAAAACGATATGCATAGCATGTGCATCGTTGAAATGACACTTCATAAAGACGTTTGGTGGTTTCTAAAATGTTTTGAAAAACATTTTTCTAAATTCTTGAAACATTTTCAGCCGTTCATTTGTATATAGGGTAGAACAGGAAATAACACCGCTGTTCAAACAGTATTATCAGAAAGGAAGTTATCGTATGAAAAAATTATTTGCTCTAACCTTATGCGCCGCACTGGCCATTCCCGCTGCCGCGACAGCTCTGGCAGCAGACACCACTCCCGTGCTGATTTCTGCCCCCGTGGCAGAAGCGCAGGAAATCGGCTATGACATCTATGTGGACGGAAAAGACACCGGGAAGGAAACCTGTATCATTGTGCCGCTGCGTTCCTTTGCGGAGCAGCTGGGATTTTCTGTGACCTGGAACGGCGACGGTACCGTCGGCATTGACGACGGTGTAATGCACAGCACCATCACCATTGGGCAGGACAACTACCAAGTCGTCACCAGTATAGAAGGGGCGGTAGGAATGTCTGCTCCGTTTTCCTTGGGGAGCGCGCCCTTTGTAGCAGATGGGACGACGTATGTGCCGCTGCAATTGTTTGAGGCGCTGTTGGGCAACCTGCAAGGCGGCGTTACGCTGGAAAACGGGGTTCTTTCCATTCGTACCACCCTGGAAAGTGAGGAAAACGCCGTGCAGCGCCCCAACCCGTTTACCGACTGCGACTCTCTGACCGCTGCTGAAAAACTGGCCGGTTTTCAGTTGAATCTTCCCGATGCGGTCGATGGCTCGGACCACCGTGTTTTCCGCGCCATCAAAAATGATTTGCTGGAAGTAATCTATCAGAAGGGAGAGACGGAGGTCGCCCGTATCCGTAAGGCCCTTGGCGCCGATGACGTCAGCGGCGACTATACGGACTACGCGCAGGTGAATACCGTTTCGGTGGACGACGTTTCCGTGACGATGAAGGGAGAGAACGGCCTGGTTGCCCTTGCCATTTGGACCCGCGACGGTTATACCTATGCCGTCTCAGTGGAACGCCCCATTTCCAGCGCCGATATGATCCGGCTGATAGCTGAAATTCAGTGAGACAATAACGATGGGGCGGAGTTTCACGGCCCACCCCAAGTTTGAACGGACAAAGACAAAAAACCTCTCAAGGTAGAAGAAAAGAACTACCATGGGAGGTTTTTGTTATGTCTAAAGCAACCGAAACAGAAAATCACGCTTGTACGTTAAGCAGAAGGGCGAAGAAAAAATCGCTGAAAGCGCGTCCCGCCAAGTGCAAAGGGCGGGCGCCCACCGCGCGCTTCAAACCCCGAATATCCGTCTTCTGTTTCGTTGTTTGGCAGCCGCTTTTGCACGGCTTCAGCGTTGCAGATTGCCAACCGGCTATTGGTTTTACGGCAATATCCGCCGCTTCTTTAAAACAGAAATTCATCTAAAAAATAGGCGTTGGAATTGGCGTGTAAGCCGCGTTCATCGCGCAAATCAACGCGCACATAGCCTTCGTTTCCGTGGAGGTCAAATTCCGCATGGGTAATGGTTTCGCCCGGCAGAGCGACCGCCTTGTGGCAAAACCGTCCCTGCGTCTGTACAAACACCTTTTCCACCGGAGAGCAGTCGATAATTAACTTGCGGTCTTCCAGCGAGATTTCATAAATCTCCGGTCCCATGGAAGCATAAAAATCGCCCGCCTCCAGCGCCTGCATAATGGCGTCATAGGACAGTTCCTGCGCCTGAATCATCACGAAGCCGCCGAAGGAATCGCACAGCGGATCGCCGAACGGCTTGCTGTTGTGGTTGTCGTCCGTTGCGACGCAATACAGGCGGTTGCCGGTGCGCAGCATTTCATCATACACCTGCGGGTTGTAGCCGTAAAGTCCGTCGTGCTCGCAGCCGTGATTGTAAATCTCCATTGCAAAGCAGCCGCGCAAATCCTTATAATCGTCATAATTTTGCAACGACCAATAGGGGTGGTTATAGCAAACCAAAAATCCCGCTTGGCGCATGGATTCAATGTACTGGTTCAAATAATGGACGTCTCCGTAACGCCGCTCCGGCAGAACTGCCGTTTTCCCCGCTTCGGGGTGTTTATCATACATGTTCAAATGATAGGTTTTCACGCGGTCAAAGCTGTCCGGTATATCCGGCCATTCGTTCATGTCCACCTCGTACGCCGCCAGCGCCAAAAAGTTTTCGTCCGTCAATTCTTTGTGCCAGTGATAAACGCGATGGTCGGTGTAGGCAATGATACTATAGCCCTCCGCCATGTAGGCGGTCTTCAAGTCCTCCGGCGTGAGGTTGCCGTCGGAGTGAATGCTGTGGCAGTGAAGATTCGCTTTATAAGATGGATAGGGTTTGAGTAAATAGCGTTTTTCCATGTTTCTGCATCCTTTCTGTTGCCATCGGTCCCCAAAACGGAGGCCTTTTTTTGAGAGGGAGGACGGCCGCAGGCTACACGCCGCCCGGTTCTGTCCCCGTTTTTATGGGACAATGGCACTTTCAAATCTAGTGACAGTATACCACCTCACGCAAAAAAGTCAAGAGAATTTCAAAAACTTTTTTCAAAAATTTTGCAAGTGTTATTTTCCCTTATTTCATACGCAATGCGGGCGCTCAAAAAGAAAAAAAGCCGCCGCTTGATAAAAAAATAAAAAGAAAGTAAAAAGAATTTCAAAAAATGCACCGAAAACCCGTATGCCACAGGGGAAATGCAAATTTTTGTTTTTGTGGGTACAAAAAATATGAAAAATCGCGAAAGGTGTCGAATAAATGAGGAAATAGAAGCGGGACAAGACAAAAAAGATAAGGCAAAAAAGCAAAAAAACGGTGATGTCCGATGCGATATACTGAAAATACCGGCAGAATATTCGCAGACCATTGCCGGAACCCTTGTGCCGCCGTGGCATAAGGCGCGCGCTGTCAAACCGGGCTGTCCCCATGCCGCCAAGGTATGGGAAACGACAAAACCGGTCGGCGCTTGTTCCTTGTGCTGCCAGGGCATGGAAGGCAAATTGCCGGTCCAGGTTTGTTGTCCATACCCATCGGCTACAGATGCGAAAGGTATGTCTCCGGCGGGGCGTGTACGGCGTTGGCGCGCACCTGCGCCCTTATGGAGCCATACGTTCCGCGTTTGTGGCACGGCACAAAAAGTCATTTTTTCATCATTCAAAAAGAACAAATCTCAAACGAAAGGGGACGAGAAAACAGCATGAAACCGTTTGGAAAAACGCGCGCGCAAGAGCAGCCGCTCAGCGCCGCCGCGCAAGAGCAGTTAAATGCCTCTGTGGAACTGGCAAACCTGTTTGCCCACTATATCAAGGCGGATTCGCTGGAAGAAGCGCTGGCGGAAATGAAGACCTTGGTGGAGGAAACGGAAGGCATGGAAGTTCCGCAATCCACGGGCGCAGCGCCGGAGGAAACCCGGTCAAACGCACCGGAAACGCCGCCTATGCAAGGGGCGTCCGCTATGCAGGGGACACAACCCATGCAAGGGGCGGCGGCCATGCAGCAAGCGGCAACCCGTGCAGGAGACGCAATGGCGCAGGCATATCAGGCGCTGGAAGGCAGCATGGACGAAGAAAAGCTGGACATGCTGATGGAAAGCGAAGCATTTGCCGCGCTGATTCAGTCCGGCGTACCGCCGATTATGGCGGCGCGCTGCATCCTGATGGACGAGCTGCTGGCGGCGGCGGAAGCGCGCGGCGAGAAACGCGGGCGCACACAAGTGAAAAACAAACTGGGCAGAATGAATGAAGTCGGCACAGGCATGACGAACGCATTCCGCACAGGCATTGACCCGGACAAGCTCTCTTTGAAGGAAATCCGCGATTTGAAAAAGCGGGCGGGACGGGGCGAAACCATCACCATATAACAAAAGGAGGAGCTACATTTGGCACAGACAGTAACAGATTTTAACGTGCAGACGACGGCGAAGGATCCCAGCGCCTTGCGCAAATTTTATGACAGAAACCTCATTTTAAACGCGCTGCCCAATCTGGTACATGACCAGTTCGGACAAAAGCGCAACATTCCGCTAAACGGCGGGAAAATCATCAACTTCCGGCGACTCGCACCGCTGCCCAAGGCAATGGCGCCGCTGACGGAGGGCGTAACCCCCAGAGGAAACGACCTGACGTGGAGCACCATTGAATCCACCTTGCAGCAGTATGGGGATTATATCACCATCTCCGACGTGCTGCAAACAACCGGCATTGATTCCAACCTGATTGAAGCGGGAGAAATCCTGGCGCGGCAGGCGGGCGAGACGCTGGACGCTATTACGCGCGAGGTGCTGAGCAGCGGCACCAACGTGCAGTATGCAAACGGGCAGTTGGCGCGCTACCTGCTGAGCGGCGGCAAAGAGAGCGGCAACGACTACCTGACGGTGGACGCTATCAAGCAGGCGGTCCGCACCCTCAAACGCAACAACGCCAAGCGCATTAACAACTACTACATCGGAATTATCCACCCCGACGTGTGCTATGACCTGATGGACGACCCGAAATGGGAAAACGTGAAAACGTATTGCGACCCGGAAGATATGTATAACGGGGAGATCGGACGGTTGTACGGCGTCAGGTTCGTGGAAACCAGCGAAGCGAAAATCTTCAAAGCGGAGGATTTGACGGCAAGCGCACGGAATTTGACCGTGGCAAGCGCCGCGTCGGCAGCGAAAACCATCACGGTTTCCGAAACACTCTCCGCGGCGGACGCCGAAGCGTTGGTGGAACGCAAGATCATCGTCAAAGGAATGCTGTATACCATCAGTTCAGTCAGCGGCTCCGTCCTCACCGTGGAAGAAGCGCTGGCAACAGGCGACGCCGCGCCGGCAGCGGGCGACGCGGTATATCCCGGTGAAGCGGGCGAAGGCGGGCGCGACGTATATTCCACATTGATTTTGGGCGCGGACGCCTACGGCACAACGGAGCTGGACGGCGGCGGAATGCGCAACATCGTCAAACAGTTGGGCAGCGGCGGTACAGCCGACCCGCTCGACCAGCGGGCGACCACCGGCTGGAAAGCGCTGAAAACAGCGGAAATCCTGGTGCAGGAATACATGGTCCGCATTGAAACAGCAGCAAGTTACGCATAAGATGGAAGGAGCGAACAAACCATGGCACAAAAAACGGCAGCAAAGGGAAACGCGGGCGAAACAGCGGCGGACTATTTAAACCGCCTGGAACCCGTGTCACTGATCAAAGACAACCAAAACTACAAAGACGACGTAACTGTGACCTATAACGGCGTGAACTACCAAATTCAGCGCGGGAAACAGGTCATGGTGCCGAAATTCCTCAAACTCATACTGGAAGAGAGCTATCGCCAGCAAATGGCGGCGGCGGATTTCAGTGCGAATTTAAGCGAATCATTTGAACAAAAAACAAAACAATTAGGATAACGGTTTGAAAAAGAAGGAATCCAAAAGAGTTCCCGCAGGGCCGGACCGCTGCGCACCAAAAGGGGTAACGGGCCCCCGGTGTCAAGCAGTGCTCCGGTCCTGCTTTCTTTTTCAGGCGGAAGGAGAACGAAGCAAATGGCAAAAGAGTATATTTGGGTAGACGCCGACGGGCGGGAATACCAAGTCAGCGGTCCGGCTTCCGCCTCGTTTGAAGCGGGTTATGTGGAAAAACGCCTGGGAGAACATCAAAGCGCGCAAGTGCTGGACCATGCGGACGGCAGCGTGACGGAGGAAAAGTTGGCGGCGGGCGCGGTGACGCCGGAAAAGCTGGCGGCGGAAACGGCGGCTCGTTTCGCAAAACAAACGGATTTGCAGCAGCATATCAGCGGCGCGGGACAGCAGCATGTGGCGCAACACATCGTCTATCTCGAAGAAGACGGGGTAAATGTCGGCTTGACAACCGTTGCTGCCGCGTTGGACCAGCAGCGCGCGCAAATCGGCAGTTTGCAGAGCGCCAAGGTGGACAAGGAGACTGGCAAAGGTCTATCCACAGAGGACTATACCACCGCCGAGAAGAGCAAGCTGGCGGGCATTGAGGAAGGTGCAAACAACTATGCGCACCCGTCCACGCACCCGGCGTCCATGATTACGCAGGACAGCACGCACCGGTTTGTGACGGACACGGAAAAAACAGCCTGGAACAGCAAATTGGGCGCGGAAAATATTCTGGCGGGCGACAATGTGACCGTGACCAGCAGCGACGGTAATGTAACGATTTCCGCAGCGGGCGGCGGCAGCGGGTCCGGTGTGACCGTTGTGGACAGTTTAACCTCAACTTCAACCACCAACGCGCTGTCCGCCAATCAGGGAAAAATTTTGAATGACAGCAAGGTGGACAAAGCGGCGGGCAAGGGGCTGTCCACGGAGGACTATACCACCGCCGAAAAGAGCAAGCTGGCGGGGATTGAGGAAGGTGCAAACAACTATGCGCACCCGTCCACGCACCCGGCGTCCATCATTTCGCAGGACAGTACGCACCGGTTTGCGACGGACACAGAAAAAGCGGAGTGGAACAGCAAATTGGGCACAGAAAACATTCTGGCGGGCGACAATGTGACCGTCACGGCCAGCGGCGGCAACGTAACGATTTCCGCCACGGGCGGCGGCAGCGGGTCAGCCAACATCACGAAAAATCCAGACGCGACAGACGGCGATAGTATCAGCACCC
>CBCTHD010000073.1:0-8471 GCA_965146615.1 uncultured Clostridia bacterium | reverse complement strand
AGATGATTTTACGCTGCTGATTCATAACCTCGTCATATTGCAGGACGTGTTTTCGGGATTCAAAGTTTCTGCCTTCAATGCGGCTTTGCGCTGTACTGATGGCTTTGGTCAGCATGTTGTGTTCAATCGGTTCATCGTCCTCTAAGCCCATTGTCTCAACCACTTTTTTCACGCGGTCAGAGCCGAATAGACGCATCAAATCGTCCTCCAGAGAGATAAAAAACCGTGTTGTACCGGGGTCGCCTTGACGGCCGGCACGGCCGCGCAGCTGATTGTCAATCCGGCGGGATTCATGCCGCTCGGTACCGACAATATACAATCCGCCGACTTTCACGACTTCTTGTCTCGCTTCACCAACCTGTTCTTTAAATTTATCCAAATACTCCTGATACGCTTTTCTGGCGTTCAGGATTTCCTCATCATCTGTTTCCGAAAACCCTGTCGCTTCGGAAATCAGTCCTTCTTCATATCCTTCTTTTTCCATGGCGTTGCGTGCCAAATATTCCGCGTTACCGCCGAGCATAATGTCTGTACCACGTCCTGCCATGTTTGTCGCAATCGTTACCGCGCCCAGTTTTCCGGCCTGTGCGATAATCTGCGCTTCTTTTTCATGGAATTTCGCATTCAACACCTGATGTGGAATCCCTTGTTTTTTCAGCATTTTGCTGAGCAACTCCGACTTCTCAATGGAAATCGTACCAACCAGTACCGGCTGCCCATTTTCATGACATTCCTTGATTTGTTCCACCACCGCACGAAATTTGGCATCCTCGGTTTTATATACCACATCGGACAAGTCTTTTCGCATCAGTGGGCGGTTGGTCGGCACTTCCACAACATCCAAGCCATAAATTTCACGGAACTCCTGTTCCTCGGTCAGCGCCGTACCCGTCATACCGGCCAATTTATCGTAGAGACGGAAATAGTTTTGAAACGTGATGGTAGCCAATGTTTTACTTTCCCGTTCTACCTTCACGCCTTCCTTTGCCTCAATTGCCTGGTGCAAGCCTTCGCTGTAACGGCGACCAATCATGATACGCCCGGTAAATTCATCAACAATCAGCACTTCACCATCCTTGACGACATAATCAATGTCCCGCGTCATGATACCATGTGCCCGAATGCCCTGGTTAATATGATGCAGCAACGTGATGTTTTCCGGGTCGGACAAGTTTTCAATGTGGAACGCTTCCTCCGCCTTTTTAATACCACGCTGTGTCAGCGTAACAGTCTTTTGTTTTTCATCAACCAGATAGTCGCCATCCAAATCGTCAAAGTTTTCTTTGGAATCAAATTCCGCCCGTTTGATGGGCGTTAGGCGGGACACAAACCGGTCTACAATTGTATACATATCCGTGGACTTGTCCCCGGCGCCGGAAATAATCAGCGGCGTTCTCGCTTCATCAATTAAAATGGAGTCGATTTCGTCCACAATCGCATAATGATGTCCGCGCTGTACCATCTGTTCTTTATAAATCACCATGTTGTCACGCAGATAGTCAAATCCCAGCTCATTGTTGGTTCCGTAGGTAATATCCGCCGCATATGCCTTTTGGCGTTCGGTATTATCCAGACCGTTGACAATCAGCCCAACGCTCAGCCCCAGGAAGCGGTGTACTTTCCCCATCCATTCACTGTCACGTTTTGCCAGATAATCGTTGACCGTCACGATGTGAACGCCTTTGCCTTCCAGCGCATTCAAATAAGCCGGCAGCGTAGAAACCAGCGTTTTTCCTTCTCCTGTTTTCATCTCAGAGATACGTCCCTGATGCAAAATGATACCGCCGATGAGCTGCACCCGGAAATGCCGCATACCCAGCACGCGATCCGCCGCTTCCCGTACAACCGCGAATGCTTCGGGAAGTAAGTCGTCCAACGTTTCTCCGTTTGCAAGCCGCTCTTTGAATTCAGCAGTTTTCCCACGCAACTGTTCATCCGTGAGCTGTTTCATGTCTTCTTCCAACGCTTCAATCTTATCGACAATAGGATAAATCCGTTTTAGTTCTCTATCGCTATATGTCCCAAAGACCTTTTCCATAATCTTCATATCGTAGACATCCCTTTCACTTATTTTACACGGCTTTGCCGTCTCCTTTAGCCTTTATTATAAACACAATTATTTCCAAATTTAAACGTTTTTTCCATGTCTTCACAAATTCATTTTTTATATCACGAAAGAGGGAGCGCGAACCGCGGACCCTCTTTCCCATCGCTTATTCTTCCGTTTTTTCTTCCACGTCCATGACTTCTTTCTCTTGTTTTTCTTCTTCCTGCTGTGCATCCAGCGCCGCTTCTACTGCAGCTGTATCGCCGGAAAACAGCTTTTCAAACGTTTTTCCGTCCAGTTTTTCAAATTCCAAAAGTGCTTTTGCAATCACATGCAGCTTATCAATATGCTCTGTCAAGAGACGGATACAATCTTGATACGCTTCATTGACAATGCTATGCACTTCTTCATCTATTTGAATCGCCACATCTTCACTGTAATTGCGCGTCTGGTTAAAATCGCGGCCAAGGAACACCTCTTCATGCGAGGTGCCAAAGGCAATGGGTCCCAGCTTATCGCTCATACCATAGCGCGTTACCATTTTGCGCGCCGTATCGGAAGCGCGTTCAATATCATTAGAAGCTCCCGTGCTAATATCGCCCAGGATAATTTTTTCTGCTGCGCGTCCGCCGAGCAGAATCCGAATGGTTTCATTCATTTCGCCGCGCGTTGCATAATTTTTATCCTCTTGCGGCAAATGCATGGTGTATCCACCCGCACGTCCGCGCGGAATGATGGACACTTCGTGTACCGGGTCCTGCCCCGGCATCAGCCGCGTAATCACTGCGTGTCCCGCTTCGTGGTACGCAGTCAGTTTCTTTTCTTTATCGCTCATGACGCGGGATTTCTTTTCCGCCCCCATCATGACCTTCATCAACGCTTGTTGAATATCCTCGTTAGAAATCGCCGTTTTGTTTTTGCGTGCCGCCAGCAGCGCCGATTCATTGAGCAGGTTCTCCAAATCTGCGCCCGTAAAGCCCGCAGTTGTCTTAGCGACTACTTTGAAATCCACTTCCGGCAAGAATTTTTTGTTTCTCGCATGGACTTTCAAAATATCAATACGCCCTTGTAAATCCGGCGTGTTGACCACAATCTGACGGTCAAAACGTCCCGGACGCAACAATGCAGGGTCCAAAATATCGGGGCGGTTGGTCGCCGCAATCACAATAACACCTTCATTGACACCGAACCCATCCATCTCTACCAGCAACTGGTTCAACGTCTGTTCACGTTCGTCATGTCCGCCGCCCAGCCCGGCACCCCTGTGGCGTCCGACTGCATCAATTTCATCAATAAAAATGACAGACGGAGTTGCTTTTTTCGCTTCTTCAAATAAATCACGCACACGCGACGCGCCGACACCGACAAACATTTCTACAAAGTCGGAACCGGAAATAGAGAAAAACGGTACGCCAGCTTCTCCCGCAACCGCTTTTGCCAGCAGTGTTTTACCGGTTCCAGGAGGTCCTACGAGCAAAACGCCTTTGGGGATTCTTGCGCCCAGCGCGGTATATTTTGCAGGATTTTTCAGAAATTCCACGATTTCTTCCAAATCCGCTTTTTCTTCATCTGCTCCAGCAACATCGCCGAAGTTGACTTTCTTTTGGTCTTCTGTAAGCACTTTCGCCTTACTTTTTCCAAAATTCATGGCCTTTCCGCCTCCGCCGCCCTGTGCCTGGCGGAAGAAAAAGATCCAAAACAACACCATAATGACAATCAAAATTAAATAGGGGAACATAGATAGCCACCACGGCATCTGCTGCGGCGTTGGTGTGCTCACCTTAATGGTTCCATTCACCATCTGTTCTTTCAACTTAGAAGATGAAAATTCCATCAAAACATTAATAGACGGAACTTCCACTACCATTGGTTTGTCACTGTTTTTCAATTTTGCAGTGACCTGTCCCTCTTCAATAACCAGTTCTTCTACTTCGTCATGTTCTATGCTCTGCACCAAATCGGAAAAATATTTGGTTTCTTCCTGCGGTGGCGAAACAATCAGCATATATACCACCACCATGATGGCAAACAGCAAAACATAAAAACTAATATTCTTTAAATATTTCTTCAAGGCCCTATCACTCTCCTTAACCAAACCTATGTCATTCTATCTTGAAGCCTTACGGTTATTTTTTCGAAAAATGCCTGCACATTATAATATATCATACTTTATATGAAATTACAAGTACTAAAATTCCTTGTAATTTCCCAAAATTTCCAACTGATAGCGCCTCTTTTTTATTCATTCTACCACTTTTATGCCCTATATCCCACGGGTTATGTATTCTCTGCCGCTATCTTTCTTATTATAGCTAAAAATTAAGAATTATAAACCTCTTCTTTTAAAGTTGCAAGATACGGCAAGTTCCGGTACCTTTCATTATAATCCAATCCATACCCCACCACAAACTCATCGGGAATATCATAGCCCAGATATGCTACATCAATTTCTACTTCCCGACGGGACGGTTTATTTAAAATCGTGCAAATTTTTACATCTACCGCACCGCGATCCTTCATCAGCTTCATCAAAAAAGACAAGGTATACCCGCTGTCAATGATATCTTCTACAATCAGGACATGCTTTCCTCGAATATCGGTATCCAAGTCTTTGACAATTTTCACGTTTCCGCTTGACCGCGTCCCACTGCCATAGCTGGAAACCGCCATAAAATTGATGTCAACGTCAATGTCCATTTGCCGCACCAAATCGGATGCAAAGATGAATCCGCCTTTAAGTACCGTTACCATGACAAAATTCTTTCCCCGATAGTCATTTGAAATTCTCTGCGCCAGTTCTTTTGTTTTGTCCGCCAGCTGCTGTTCTGTGAGCAAAATTTCTTTTAAATCCTGATGCATCAATATCTCTCCTTTATCCATATTTTTATCTTTTGCGTCCCGCCGGGCGGCGCATCTGCATGTCGCAGCCCAACGATCCAAACGACTTCGCCGCCAACTTCTACAATGGGAATCCTATCCCGCTGATTTTTTGGAATTTTTGCGTCAATCATCATCTGCTTGACTCGCTGCGTTTTCCCCCCTGTGCGCATTCGGTCACCAGGCTGTCTGCTACGAATCAAAACAGCCTTCCCTTGATAGGGCATAATGTGCGCCGATTCCTGTCGGTTCTCGTCCTCCGCCGTCCATTCCACCCCTGCTATAACCCCCGCTTCCACAATTGTACAGGTTTCTCCCGGACGGAGTTCATAAAAAAAGCCTTGCTGTTTCTCTTCCTTAGGCCCTATATATAGCGTTTCATAACAGAGCGACGCAACAGTATTTTGCGGTAAATCCACCTGCGCCCCTGTTTTGTTTTGTTTCAACAGCTGCCAAATCGCCTGTGTATGCTGCCAGTCCAGTTCCATACCAGCTATCCGGCACAGCACAGCATGGCCCACCGTGATTCCGCACGCCAGCAGTGTCTCAGCTTCCACGCGCCGGCCACATCCCTCCTGCTTCACATGTGTTTGCAAAAAGCGTTCCGTCTGCTTGTCCACTTCCAATTGCTGCTGCCGCATAATTTCTGCTGTACGGCAAAGTGTTTCCACAATCTCCGGATTATACTCCCGCGCCAAATGCGGCAATAACTCCAGCCGCACCCGGTTGCGTGTGACGTCACTGCACAGGTTGCTGCTGTCCGTCCGGAAGGGAATTTCGTTCTGCTTTAAATATCCTTCAATTTCTTCCCGTGTCAAACAGAGCAGCGGTCGAATAATATGATTTCGCTTCGGCAGGATTCCTGCCAGTCCTCTGCCGCCGCTACCACGGAGTAGATGCATGAGCACCGTCTCCGCTTGATCGTTTTTATGATGTGCCGTTGCAATGCGTACGTGGCGTTCTTCCGCTTGATTCTCTATGCACACGCGTTGCACTATAGGTATTGTCTCCACTGCAAACCGCTGCGCCGCTTCCTCCAAAAAAGCGTAACGCAGCTTTCTGCCCGCCGTTTCCACCGAGCAGCCTTGTTCTTTTGCAAACGTGGCAACATCTACTTTTTTTTCATAGAATGAAATATCCAGTGTATGACACAACTCCCGCACAAACACCAAATCCGCATCGGCCTCCGCGCCGCGCAACCCATGATGCAAATGTGCCGCCGCCAGTTGCAACTGCCATTTTGACTGCAGCTGTTTTAACAGATATAACAGGCAAACGGAATCCGCACCGCCGCTCAGCGCTACCAGGACGCGCCCACCGCGCACCAGCAACTGTTGCTGCATACAATATCGTTCCACCCTGATTACGGTATCTTTCATACCAGCTTCACTCCATGTGCTGCCTGTCCAACGTGACAAAGCGCGTAATATCGGACTTCCACCCCCGTTCCACCGTACAGACAGGTCCATTACGGTGTTTGGCAATAATGCATTCCGCGATACCTTTTTTCTCCGTTTCCTCGTTGTAGTAATCTTCACGGTGGAGAAACATCACAATGTCCGCGTCCTGTTCAATCGCCCCTGATTCACGCAAATCGCTCAAGATAGGCTTGTGGTCTGTCCGGTTCGCCGTAGCACGGCTAAGCTGCGATAGGGCAATGACCGGAACATTTAATTCTTTCGCCAACACCTTCAATCCACGAGAAATCTCAGAAATTTCCTGCTGCCGGTTTTCAATCCGTCTCCCCCCCTGCATAAGCTGCAGGTAGTCAATAATAACCAGTCCAATGCCGTGCTCCAGCTGCAATTTTTTGCATTTTGCACGCATTTCCGTGATGGTCAAGCCCGGAGAATCATCAATATAGAGCGGCATACCGGAAATATGTCCCACCACTTTCGCAAGTGTTGTCCAGTCGTCGTCGCTGATATTACCCGATTTAATTTTTTCTCCACTGATCATAGATTCTGACCAAATTAGACGTGTTCCGAGCTGTTCCTTGGACATTTCCAAATTGAACAGCGCGACCGGGACCCCCGCCTTCGCCGCATTGATTGCCACGTTCAGCACAAAACTGCTTTTTCCCATTGCCGGACGCGCCGCAATAATAATCAGTTCCGACGGCTGCAGCCCGGTTGTAATAATGTCCAAATCCCGAAATCCCGTTGGTACGCCCGTTGTTTTGCCGCGGTTGACAAACAAGTGGTGAATATGTTCAAAGCTGTCAAACAGCACGTCTCCGACCGGCGAAAAATTCTCTGTCCGCTTTTGCTGTAATATATTATAAATACTGCTTTCCGCGTCGGACAGCACATTCTGCAAGTCGTCTTCTTTGTCATAGCTGATGTTGGCAATGTGACTGGCAGCATCAATTAGCCGCCGGCGGATTGCCATATCCGCCACAATATCAATATAGGCGTCCAAGTGTTGCGTGGTGGGGAGCGTCTGTGCAATTTGCGCACTATAGGCATAGCCGCCCACCGCCTCCAAATCCGCTCCCAGTTGTTCGCTGAGCGTAACTGCGTCAATGGACCCGTTCCGGTTCCAGATGTCAACCATCGCACGGTAAATTATACGATGCTGACGCAGATAAAAATCTTCTTCTTTCAGATTTTGCGCCACCTTTGCCAGGCAGCTTTGATCCAGCATAACTGCCCCCAACACAGACTGTTCCGCCTCTGCATTATAGGGCTGCTGTTTGATAAATAAAGTTTCTTCTTGTTCGCTCAAAAACGCTCACACCTCCTTGTGCATCCCTCCGTCCTCATTTTACGCCTTGGGTACTACCGCCACCTTGAAGGTTGCCGTTACACCGGCATGAATTTTCGCTTTCACTTCGGTTTCACCCGCCTGTTTGATGGTGTCCATCACCAGTTTTTTCTTGTCCAATACGACATGCAGCTGAAATTTTACTTGTTCTGCAACTTCCGCGCTGGTAATTGATCCAAACAGTTTCCCGTTCTCACCCGCTTTCGCATCAATTGTTACAGTTTTGCCCTCCAACTGCGCCGCAATTTCCTGCGCTGCTTCCAATTGTTTTCTTTCGTGATAGGCTTTTGCGTCCTCCTGTCCCTTCATTTCGTTAATTGCCGTTTTGGTAGCTGGTGTTGCAAGTTTTCTTGGAAACAAAAAATTTCTTGCATACCCATCTGAAACATTAATCATTTCGCCTTTTTTTCCCTGTCCTTTTACATCACTCGTTAAAATAACCTTCATCTCTATTCCTCCTCTACCGTATCGTCAAAATAATTATCAATTGCTTTTTTCAAAACTTCTTCTGCTTGTTTCATGTTTCCATTTACCTTTGCTGCCGCCAGGGTAATATGTCCGCCGCCGCCAATGCGCTCCAAAATCACCTGCACATTGACATTACCAAGTGAACGGCCGCTGATATGGATACCGTCCTCCACCTCTGCTAACACAAACGAGGCAGACACGCCCTCCATGCCCAACATCTCATCTGCCGCAACTGCAGCGACCATAATGGCATCTTTTGTTTTCTCTTTCAGGCGAGATATGGCAATGCCCTCCCGGTACATAAATGCCGCCT
>CBCTHD010000072.1:0-8542 GCA_965146615.1 uncultured Clostridia bacterium | reverse complement strand
GTTTATAACCGGATCACAAAGGGCGCACCGTTTGCGGTGCGCCCTTTTGTGTGGACTGCGTGAAAGGGCCGTCTATGGTAATCTTTTTTTCAAGCAACAAAACTGACACCGCTTTTCAAGCGGTGTCAGTTTTGTTTTTTGCTGCATGTGTTGATTGTCATAAAAAGATATGGATTCCTTTTTGATTTGTTTTGCTTTCGCATACGTTTCTAATGCCATTCTAATGTTGGCCTGTTACAATAGAGACATCATAGTCACTTGCTTTCTGATTGAGAAATGTGAAAATTGAAAAATTTCTTCAATATACTAAGGGATTCTATAACAAAGGAGTTGGTGATACATTATGCTATTCAAAAAAGTCATTGTATTGCTATCGGTCGTAACATGCTTTACATTGTGCAGCTGCAAAGGTTCGGAAACAAATCAGAAAGAGACGGTGGTTCCCCCGGCAGCAACAAATGAATTCCACTGTTCTATTTTAAAGGTGGGGCAAGCGGATGCAATGATTCTGCGTACGGCAAATCATACTGTCATCATTGATTGCGGTGAAGAAGATGACGGTGATGAAGTGGTAGAATATTTGCAAGACAATATGATAGAAAGTGTTGATTATTTATTTATAACACATTTTGATAAGGACCATGTTGGGGGCGTCCCCGAAGTAATAGAACATGTAGACATCAAGCAGATTGTTTCTCCGGATTATGAAGGCTCAAATGACGCCTATGAAAACTACAGGAAAACAATCACGGATAAAAATATCAGTCCAATACTTCTTACAGAAAATATGTCATTTATACTGGATGATGTTTTGTTTGAGGTATATCCGCCGCAGAAAAAATCCTATGCAGAGGGCGATAATGATTTTTCGCTAGCAATCAGCGTAACACACGGGGACAACAGCTTTTTATTTACAGGTGACGCGGAATCGGTTCGATTGTCAGAAATAATGGAACAGACAGATAGGGAATATGATTTTCTCAAATTTCCGCATCACGGCAGATATAACAATAAAACAAAGATGATTATTGAAGCGGTAAACCCCACCTATGCAGTCATTACTTGCAGTGAAAAAAATCCTGCGGAAGAGGAAACGATTTCTGTTCTTGAAAATGCAAATTGCAAGGTTTACTATACAAAAGACGGAAATGTAGATGTAAAAAGTGATGGGAGCGAAATAATAATAACGCAGTAGCACACCATTTGTTCAAATCTCTAAAAAATAGATTTCTCTAATCAACTGTTAATGTTGTGCTGCTATACTAATCACAAAAAGGAGGTTGTTAAAATGGCAATAGAAGTATTTAACAGATTTGAGCATAAATATATGCTTGACCGGAAAACCTTTGAAACGGTATTAGCAGTTATGGATGCGTATATGGAGCTTGATTCACACAATGAAAATCATATGCCGTATACCATTGCCAATATCTATTATGATACGGATGATGACTATTTAATAAGAAAATCACTTTCAAAACCGAAATATAAAGAGAAATTACGATTAAGAGCGTATGGAGTCCCCAAGGAAACGCAGAAAGTGTTTTTGGAAATAAAAAAGAAATGTAACGGGATCGTCAACAAAAGACGGACAACGCTGTTGCTGAAAGAAGCCTATGATTTTGTGAAAACAGGAATTGCTCCCGCAGAAAAAGACTATATGAACGAGCAAGTGCTGAAAGAAATTACATATTTTCTGCAAATATACGACTTAAAACCAAAGCTCTACCTTGCATATGATAGAATTGCATATTTTGAAAAAGGAAATGCAGATTTGAGAATTTCCTTTGATACAAACATTCGCTCCCGCCGTTATGATTTAAGGCTGGATGCCGGAGATTATGGGGAGGAGTTGCTGGCGAGCGACGTTTTTCTAATGGAGATTAAAACATCCCTTGCCAAACCTTTGTGGCTCACTGATATGCTAACAGAGCTTCATATAAAGCGACGCAGCTTTTCAAAATACGGCACAGAATTTAAACAGTATATAAACCATGCGCCACAAAAAATGAAAACAGCGATATGAGGTGAGAAAATGGATTATTTATTTAACGATCTTTTAGCAAATGTATCAACAGAAATTACGGTTACATCAGCTATTATCACAATGGCGGCAGCCGTGGTTTTGGGTGTTGTTATTGCAGTTACATATTCCAAAACGCAGGAAGAAAATTATCAGCGTAGTATGGCGGTTACCCTTGTGATGCTCCCTATTATTTTGGCGGTTATCATTCTGTTTATCGGCAGCAATATAGCAAGAGCTTTCAGCTTAGCAGGGACCTTATCCATTATTCGCTTTAGAAGCGCACCGGGTGATCCCAAGGACATTGGCTTTATATTCTTTGATATTGCGGCAGGTCTCGCCTGCGGCGTGGGCTTGTACGGATACGGAGCAATTTTTGTGGTGCTTCTGTGTGCAATTATCATTGTCACTGAAAAATGCGGATTATTCCGAAAAAAGTCAATTCATAAGATTTTAAAAATTACAATTCCTGAGGATTTGAATTATCAAGGAGCCTTTGATGATATACTCAGGAAATATACAAAGAAATATGCGCTTTTAAAAATAAAAACAACAGATTTAGGATCGCTTTTTGAACTATGTTACAGCGTTACAACAGAACAGAATCAGAATGAGCAGGAATTTTTAAACGAACTTAGATGCAGAAACGGAAATCTTAATATTATTCTTTCTGTTTCTCCCGAAAATGTTATGTGAGGTGCAAGTTATGACCAAAAAATGTTTATCAATCATGCTAACCGTTCTGTTTATCTTATCATTTACTGCCGGTTTTGCGGATGAGACACAGGATAACAATGAAACCTTGACAAACAGTGAGGCTTTATCGGATGATATAACATATGAAGATATTTTTGTAAAAGATAATGTTATTGATATTAACATTGAAATCAGAGATGCCGACCTGCAGGATATGTATGATTATGCAATAAATGAGGAATATCACAGTGCTGATATTACGATCGACGGCGTTAAAATAGAAAATGCAGGGATACGAACAAAAGGAAACATGACATTATCATCGGTTGCAAATTCAGATTCTGACCGATACAGCTTCAGAATTAAATTCGATAAGTATGTAAAAAATCAAACGTACTTAGGTCTGGACGAACTCTGCCTTAACAACTGCTACAGTGACGCCTCATATATGAGAGAGTATTTACATTACGAAATACTGGAACAACTGGGCATGAATGTGCCAAAACGGTCCTATTGCAATATCTATATAAATGGAGAGCTTTTCGGATTTTATCTGGCTGTTGAGGGGTTAGACGATACTTTTTTAGAACGTGAATTTGGCGAAAACTACGAGGATGGTAATTTTTACAAGATGGATATGGGCTCAACCCTTGAATATAAAGAAGATGAAAACTATACTTATGTGGATCACAAGGTCGGTGATGACAAGGAGCTTAATGAATTTAAAAGTTTTATAAAAAAACTCAATGAAATTACCGATGGTGAAAAGGGGGATACAGAAAGTTTTCTAGATGTAGAAAGCGCACTTAAATATATAGCTTCCAATACGGTACTTTGCAACTATGACAGCTATAATGGAAATAATCATCACAATTTTTATCTATATCAAAATGAAGCAGGCGTATTTACCGTCGTACCGTGGGATTTTAATATGTCATTCGGCGGCTTTAACGGCAACAACTCGACCGTTGGTATAGATACACCTTTTATTTCCGGTAGTTTGGAAACCCTGCCGCTGATAGGGAAACTCTTATCAATAGAAGAGTATAAAGAGCAATATTACGGATATATCAAAGAAATCGTGGCGCTGCTTGAAAATTTTGAAGAAAGAGTGAGCGAATTAAAAGAACTGATACAACCGTATATAGAAAACGATCCCACTTCATTTTATTCATTAGAGGATTTTGACAAGGCAACAACCTTACAAGAGACAGATACCGAAGAGGGCAACAATACAACAGTGTCTTCTGCGCAAAATGAACGGAAGAATAATCGCGGAAAGCAAGGGCAGCGGCCCAATGAGCACAATCCCGGCGGAGGTCAGCCATTTGGCGGAACCGACTCCATTATAAACTGCATAATAGACAGACTTGAAAATCTTAATGCACAATTGAACGGTACTGCTGAAAAAACGACAGAATTAACCAATGGTTATGGAGACGGCGGGCAGCCGGAAGGAAATTTTACATCGCCTGAATTTGGTGGAGGGGAAAAGATGCCTGAGAATGCTCAGCCGCCGGAGAATCAAGCCGGCAACCGGCAGTCTCCCGGACAGTCGGATTCTCAGGAGTGGCAAAGCCCGCCACAGAATGGGGAAGGACCTCAAAACAATTTCCCTCCGGGGGAGAATACCGGTAAAAACAACGGTGTTATAAGAGTTCATGTGGATGGTCATATAGTGGAATTTGATAGCGACCCTATCATTGAAAACGATACAACCTTGGTGGGATTTCGAGCAATTTTGGAATCGCTTGGTGCAACTGTTGCATGGAACGAAGCCACGCAAACGGTTACAGCCGTAAAAGATGATACAACCATTGTCCTGACTATCGGCTCTGACACGGCATATGTAAACGATGAAGCATATACATTGCTTGCAGCTCCTGTCATTATTGAAAATTCCACAATGATACCCGTTAGATTTATCTCGGAACAACTGGGAATGAAAGTGTCTTGGGACGGAGAAACAAAGCTAATTACGGTTTCATCAAAATAAGTTTATTATGATAGGCTCTGTGAAAAAACAGAGCCTATCATCTTGTATATTGTCGGTGTTTATACTATAATTATGTAGTAAGGCAGGTGAAATTTTATGAGAATTCTTGTTGTTGAGGATGAAAAAAGTTTGAACAGAGTTATTTCCAAAAGTCTTGAAAAAGAGGGCTTTAGCGTTGATAGTTGTTTTAATGGCGAGGAAGCGCTAACTTACATGACAGTTGGAGAGTATGACGCAATTATAATGGATATCATGATGCCCAAACTTTCCGGGATGGAGGTACTGCGGACGCTGCGAGCTCAAAAAAATGCAACACCTGTTTTGTTGCTTACAGCAAAAGACGGCATTCCCGATAGAGTAAAGGGATTAAATGCAGGTGCGGACGATTATCTGATAAAGCCGTTTGCATTTGAAGAATTGCTTGCAAGAATACGGGTAATGCTTAGAAAATCTTCCGGAAGTATAACCAATTTATATCAAGTTGACGATTTAAAACTGAATATGGAAAGCTGCAAGGTTACAAGAGCCGGAAATGAAATCAAGCTGACAGCGAAAGAATATGCTATGCTGGAATATTTGATGATGAACAAAGGAATTGTTTTATCCCGTGAAAAAATAGAAAATCATGTTTGGAATTTTGATTATGAAGGTGGAACCAATGTAATTGATGTATACATTTTGTATTTGCGAAAGAAAATCGATGCGCCGTATGAAAAAAAGCTAATTCATACTGTTAAGGGAAAGGGCTATGTTATACGGGAGGAGGAGTGAGATGCACAGAGGCTCTGTTAAAATTAAGATAACAATATGGTATATGTTGGTGATGGCAATTGTATCCGCAACGGTATTTATTCTCATGAACTCCGTAAACTTAAAAAGCATAGAGCACAATATGTCAGAAAGATTAATGAAAAATGTTGACACACTGGCAAGACGTGTTTTCGAGACGCACGGAGATGTAAAGCAAATTCCCGGCTTTGATTTTTTCAGTGATGGCGTATGTATGGCGATATACGATGAAAACGGGATGTTGTTCGGGGGTCAGGCTCCGTTTGGTATCAGTGATACATTTGATTTTAAAGATAATTCTGTTCGTCAATCTGCGTACAACGACAACAAGTATTATGAGTTTGATAAAAGCATTCGTTTCATAAACGGCAAAAACATTTGGGTAAAAGGGCTTATGTCGGTAAGCGATGAAAGAATTGCCGCTGATGAAACCGCGAAACACAACATGATATTTATTGTCATTATGATTTTCATTGCCGGCGCAGGAGGCTATATTATAACCTTGCGAACCCTTTCACCTGTGAAGAAAATACAGGAAACGGCAAAAGCAATTATCAAAAATAAGGATTTGGAGCAGCGTATCAAAATAGGCTCAGGAAATGATGAATTCCACAGTCTTGCAAATACATTTGATGAAATGCTTGATGAAATTGAAAAGGTTGTGGAACGTGAGCAACAGTTTACTTCCGATGCATCTCACGAACTCAGAACGCCGGTAGCTGTTATTATGTCAGAATGTGAATATATGATGAACTATGCAAATACCGTTGACGAGATGAAAGAGTCGGCTGAGTCAATCCAAAAACAGAGTGAAAGAATGTCAAGGCTTATTTCCGAGCTTTTGTCAATCTCCAGAATGGATAAAAACACGCAAACACTCATATTGGACGAAACAAATATTTCCGAACTGGTTGAATTTATTTGCAATGAGCAACAGCAAATTCATGAATCTGATATTTTGCTGGAAACAAATATCGCGCCGAATATAACAGCCGAAGTGGACAAGTTTATGATTTCCAGAGTGTTTATTAATCTGATATCGAATGCATACCGATATAATAAAGAAAATGGAAGCATCAATGTTACTCTTTCGGAGCAAAAGAATACGGTTGTCTTTTCGGTAAAAGATACAGGAATCGGTATTGCCGCAGAGGATATTCCAAAAATATGGGAAAGATTTTATCGGGTTGATGAAGCGAGAGCATCTGATGACAGCGGCAGTATGGGACTTGGTCTTTCAATGGTTCAATGGATTGTTCAAAGGCATCAAGGCTCCGTTACCGTAAACAGCACGCTTGGCGTTGGCAGTGAGTTTATCGTTACATTCCCCAAATAGAAAGAAACACATGATAATTGCAGCATACACGCGTCATTGGTGTCCGCCATCATCGACAGGTATGGAAAGCTGCACAGATTATAACCGGATCACAAAGGGCGCACCGTTTGCGGGGCGCCCTTACCGTATGATAAAAGAAAATTGGTCGCCCGCCTTAATTTGGCGCTAAAAGACGGGCACAAAATTTGTGAAGACCGAGAAGTGTGGAGTATGTTGTCTTAAACGGAGAAGACGGCAACCCCTATTCTACACTTCGGAGCATGCGGTAAATTCAAAAGATGACACTTTACAGGTTCCGCTAGAATTTGGTTGTGAAACAGTTGTAGAGTTCGGTTTAAATAGGATCTCGTCCAAAACATTGCCTAGCAGTAAAGCGTAGTAAAGTTAGTCTGAAAACGTCCGTAAAGCATAAAATACACCTCAAAGGTGTCCTCACTTTTGGGGTGTATTTTAAATTACCACGGTTTTGCCGGAATGACTTTTTGGAAAGCAGGACTATTTTGATAGACCTGCCGCGCTTCTCATTAAAAATTATCCAACAAGGATTTATAAAATTCACAATAATCACTACGTTTATCAGCCGTAAAAGACATCGCTTCCCGTGGGTGGCGATTTAGCTGGCCGGTAAACATATACTGGAGATCATAGCCCCAAACAACACCTTGTTCTTTGAGCGGCAGCATATATTTTTCAATAAAGGTCAGCAGACTATACAGGTTGTATTTCGGGTTTTTCAGAAAACCCAGGAGCAGCTCCATGGCACAGTTTCCGGCGCCGCGTCCCATACCCTGCGCCGTCGCATCTAAATAGGAAACACCATAAGACAGGGTTTCAATCGTGTTGGCAAACGCCAAATTCTGATTGTTGTGTGCGTGGAATCCCACCTTTTTTCCTGCTTTTTCCGCCGCAGCAAGGTAGGTTTTGGCAAGTGAGGAAGCGCTTTCCGGATAAAGCGAACCATAACTGTCTACCAAATAAATGACATCAACACTGGAAGAGGAAAGCATTTCTAACGCTTGCTCCACCTGGTCTAAATTCGCCTGCGAAATTGCCATGATATTACATGTTGTTTCGTATCCAAGGGTGTGGAAATACTCAATCATTTCAATTGCCGAAGGAATTTGATGGATATAGCAAGCAACGCGCACCATATCAATCACACTTTCGCTTTTGGGCAGAAAATCTGTTTTAAAATCACAGCGTCCCACATCTGCCATTACGGCAATTTTCATATCGGAAATATTGTCGCCGACAATCGCGCGAATATCCTCTTCGTTGCAGAATTTCCATTTTCCGAAATCCTTTTCATTAAACAAATTTTTGCTTGCTTTATAGCCAAATTCCATATAATCGACGCCGCTTTTGATGTTTGTCTTATAGAGTTCTGTTACAAATTCGTCGGTAAACTCGAAGTTATTACAAAGCCCGCCGTCTCTGATTGTTGCGTCAAGTACTTTAATATCATTTCTGACGCCCATTAAATTTCCTTTTCTTGCATCCATTTGATTATCTCCTCAATTAAGTTTCCAGTACGCTTCATTTTCGTATTATAAATTATAACACCAGATAAACATTTTGTCAAATATTATTGTAGAATCGGAATAAGTAACAGGTAGGGTTACAATAGATGCCAAATTTTTTTCAAATCTGTAGGTTTGTCAATGATGTGTTACAAAAAATAATTAAAAAACTTCGCCGTCTT
>CBCTHD010000071.1:0-8556 GCA_965146615.1 uncultured Clostridia bacterium | reverse complement strand
AGAAGGCGGTAAAGGATGGAGCAACTTATGACGATTGGAAGTTTGCGGAGGACGCCGATTATTAGTCCCCGTATTTTGGAAACGGAACAATTGATTTACATGAATATCCTATTTCGGTTGAGGACAGCGCAACAATGGAAGCACTGTCATATTCAATAGAATTTCCCGATTGGGCAGTGCTTGATTTTGAATGTTGGCCCGCGGTAGAGGGCGCCGCATGGAAATCTCATTTTGGCGGACACAGAAAAGACAACGGAGAATTTATGGATTTCTTTGCTTACAGTTATTTAAAAACAAATAAGTATGGAGAGATAACGCATTGGGAAACCCACGTTAATTGTAGTTATAACGATTTTCTTGATGTTGCAATCGGTGAACACGGCCCGTATAAAAATGGGACGGATGAATATATGGCAGCTGTAATGCGAAAACTTAAATCAGCAGGGATTGATATTGCTTCAATAATGCACAAAAAGCAATAAAACGCAAAACAGAAAGTGTAGGTATGGGACAAATGAAAAAATGGGTCATATTCGTTATAGTGCTAGCGTGCCTACAACAGAAGGTTTTTGGCGGCAATGTGCCGGAGGAATTTACGCTGTCTTATCAAGATGCGGACGCCACTGGGGCATAGGCGCTGGAAGCGATACAGTTCGTGAACTATCAGGAATTGATGACAGGAACGGATACCGGTTTGTTTGAGCCGGAAAGAACTGCGACGCGCGCGGAAGCTGCGGTAGTGATAAGCAGAATGTTTTAAAATTAAATAAAAGAAGTGGCGTCTTATAATAAGGCGCCACTATTTTTATTCGGAAAATGTAAAAATCTGGTTTGAAAAACATGGAGAAATGTGATATGATAGATACTGGGTTTTTATCAGCTGGTGTATAAAAGCGAAAGATTTAGAGGAAACTTGAGTTTGTGAGATGTACGAAAGGAGAGCACACCATGAAACGACTTTTCTATATCGTTTTGGCAGCATGTTGCCTGGCAGGGATTCTCAGCGGCTGCGGCAGCAATGTGACAAAACAAACGCCGGACGTACAAATTGAAGTGCCGGACGGCGCGACCACTACGGAAATAGCGGCGTTGCTGAAAGAAAACGGTATTATAAAAAACGAGAAAAAATTTATTAAGGAGTCGCAGGAAAGCGGCAACGACCAGAAGTATAAAAGCGGAATTGCCACGCTGCATGGCGGTATGCAAATGGAAGAGGTTATGGACATTTTGGTGAACCAAATGCAGCCAGCCGGCACAAAGGTGACGGTACCGGAAGGGTATAACTTAGATGAAATTACAGATTTGTTGTTGGAACAAGAATTGATTGACGAAGAAAACTGGAAACAGGAGCTGCGGGAAGGAGATTTTGACTATTGGTTTCTGCAAGATGAAAACATCCCGTCCGGGACGTATCGTCTGGAAGGCTTTTTGTTCCCTGACACCTACCGCGTAAAAGAAGGAACCAGTGAGCACGACATCATTGACATGATGTTGGCGCGCTTTGATGATGTCTATACCCAGGAATACCGTGACCGTGCAGAAGAACTGGGCTACAGCGATTTGGAGATGGTTACGCTGGCGTCCATTATCGAAAAAGAAGCATCGGTGGACTTGGATATCATCTCTTCGGTGTTTCACAACCGGCTGAATGATCCAAAATATAACTATCTGGAATCCTGTGCGACTGTGATTTATGTAACCGGTGAGAAAAAAGAACGGTTGACTTTAGAGGATACAAAAGTGCAATCCCCTTATAATACCTATATCAATCCGGGACTTCCGCCCGGACCGATTTGCAGTCCGGGTCAAGCCGCGCTGGAAGCCGCGCTCTATCCTGCGGATACGGATTATCTGTTCTTCTCTGCCAATGGAGATGGGACCAATTCCTTCTCGGAAACCTATGAGGAACACTTGTCAAAACAGCCGTAAACGGTAGGGCTTGATATAAAAATAATAGAAAGAAACGGTTTTAGCGTGGAGGGTGAGGGGACCTCATGGAAAGTAATATTACGCCGGAATTTATTATCCAATATCTGCGCAGTCTGCCCTATCCTGATTCCCCACTGCTTCGGGAGATGGAACATTGCGCGCAGCAACGGTATATTCCGATTATCCAGAAGGAAGCGGCGCAGCTGCTTCGTGTCCTGTCCGTCATCAGACAGCCGGAGCGTATTTTAGAAATCGGTACGGCGATTGGATATTCGGCGCTGCATTTGCTGACCGGCTTGCGTCCCGGCGGAAAGCTGGTGACGATTGAAAAGGATCCCGACATGACGGAGTTGGCATGGGGATACCTGGAGCGGGCGGGCAAGAGCGGCGTGGTGGAAGTGATTGAAGATGATGCACTGTGCGCTTTGCGTCAGCTCGACGGCAGCTATGACATGATTTTTATGGATGCGGCAAAAGGGCAATATCAAGAGTTTTTTGACCTTGCGTTTGCACGGTTAAAGCCCGGCGGCATTTTGATTTCCGACAATGTACTATATAAAGGCTATGTTGCGGATGGATCAGCAGCGGCGCACAAACGGCGAACCATTGTGCAGCGTTTGCGGGCTTATTTGGATATGCTGGTACAGCATTCGCAGCTGGATACTTGCGTGATACCGATAGGGGACGGAGTGGCGGTGTCCGTCCGAAAATGGGAGTGTGAAGAACATGGCGAATAAAGTGGAATTGTTGGCGCCGGCGGGCAGCCTGGAAAAATTGAAAATGGCAGTGTTGTATGGAGCGGACGCCGTCTATCTGGGCGGCGAGGAGTTCTCCTTGCGAGAAGCGGCGGACAACTTCACCATTGACGAAATTCGGGAAGGAATTGCGTTCGCACACCATCATGGCGTGAAGGTCTATGCAGCAATCAATATCATTGCGCATAATGAGGATTTAGAAGGTATTGAGCTGTTTGCGCAAAGTGTGTATGAAATGGGGATTGATGCAGTCATTGTGGCGGATATGGGGGTGTTTTCCATCATTCATGAAGCGGTGCCGGAGCTCGATATCCACGTTAGCACACAGGCGAATACCGTCAACTACCGCAGCGCCGCCATGTGGTACAAGCTGGGAGCGAAGCGTATTGTATTGGCGAGGGAGCTTTCCTTGGAGGAAATGAAAGAAATCCGCGACAAAACCCCACTGGGATTGGAGCTGGAAGCGTTTGTGCATGGAGCGATGTGTATTTCCTATTCGGGACGCTGCCTGCTGAGCAATTATATGACGCACCGCGAAAGTAACCGCGGCGCTTGTGCACAGCCCTGCCGCTGGAAATATTCTTTGGTGGAAGAACAGCGTCCGGGAGAGGTGATGCCGGTATATGAAGGCGATAACGGTACATTTATCTTTAATTCTAAAGACCTTTGTCTGATTGAACATTTGCCGGAACTGGTGGAAGCGGGGATTACCAGCCTGAAAATTGAAGGGCGCATGAAGACAGCGTATTATGCAGCTTCGGTCGTGAAAGCATACCGTGAGGCGCTGGACGCGTATTATCTGGATCCGGCAAGCTACAAATTTGACCCGGCGTGGCTGGAAGAGCTGCAAAAGGTCAGCCATCGGCACTATTATACGGGATTTTTTCACGGAAAGCCGGAAGAAAAAGGACAGGTTTATCATACATCATCCTATATTCGGACTTATGATATTGTCGGCGTGGTACTAGCATATGAGGAAGAAACCGGTATAGCGGTCGTGCAGCAGCGCAATAAATTCGGCAAGGGCGACACGGTGGAAATTATCCAGCCCAATATACCGGGATTTTTGACGCATCAGATTGACGTCATGATGGACGAAAACGGACGAGAAATCAATACGGCGCCGCACGCCAAAATGACGGTGCGTATGCCAATAAAACAACGGCTGCTCCCCGGCGCCATTATTCGCGAGCAACGGGAACAGGAATAAAAAGGTGAGATAATGGGTGATATCAAAGGAAAATTAAAAAACCTTCCCCGCCAACCGGGGGTTTATCTTATGAAAGACCCTCAAAAAAATATCATTTATGTGGGCAAATCGAAATGTTTGAAAAACAGAGTGTCGCAATATTTTCATTCCAACCAGCCCAACCTAAAAGTGCAGGCGATGGTGGACAATATTGCGGATTTTGAATATATCGTCACGGATACGGAAATGGAAGCGCTGGTGCTGGAGTGCAACCTTATCAAAAAGCACAAGCCGTATTACAATATTTTGCTCAAAGACGGGAAACAGTATCCGTATATTAAAATAACGACTTCGGAGGATTTCCCGCGCATTTTGTTGGCGCGCAAGCAGGAAAAGGACAAAAATCAGTATTTTGGCCCCTACACGGGCGGCATGGTGCGCGAAACCATGGACGTGTTGCGGAAAGTATTTAAAATCCGTACGTGCAAGCGGGTGTTGCCGCGGGATATTGGCAAAGAACGCCCGTGCCTGAATTATCATATCGGATTATGCAGCGCGCCCTGCCAGGGCAGTATCAGCAAGGAGGAGTATCGGCAGGCGTTTGATGAAATCAAGGATTTTCTGGACGGACGCGGTGATACGCTGGTGCAGGACTTGAAGGAGCAGATGAAAGCCTATTCCGATGCATTGGAATTTGAAAAGGCGGCAATGGTGCGAGACAAAATTCAAAAGCTGGAAGGGTTGTGGGACAGCCAAAAGATTGTCAGCACAAAAGGAGAAGACCAAGACGTTATTGCTGTTAGTACCCATGGCTGGGTGGCGGATATTCAGATTTTCGTCATTCGCGGCGGCAAAATTACGGGGCGGGAACAGATTTTATTAGAACGGGTGATTGAGGAGACGGAGAACGCGATATTGGGTCAGGTGATGAGCCAATACTATGCGGGGATGGACGACGAAGCATTGCCGCGCCAAGTGTTGGTGAACACTTTGCCGGAGGACAGCGCGCTGCTGGAAGCGTTTCTAACGGATAAAAAAGGTGTCAAGGTGACCATTCGCCGACCGCAGCGTGGGGAAAAGCTGGAACTTGTGAAAATGGCAGAAAAGAACGCGCAGCAGGTGATTGATGACTATAATGCCCGCGCGACGGAGGACCGAGCACGGAATCGGGCAGCAGTCAAAGAACTGGAGGATACGCTTGGGATTGCAATTAAACGCGTGGAGGCATATGACATTTCCAATACGGCGGGAACAAATTCTGTCGGCAGCATGTGCGTTTTTGAGGACGGTATGCCGGCGAACAGTGAATACCGCCACTTTAAAATTAAGACCATAGATGGGTCAGATGACTATGGGTCGCTGCAGGAGGTGCTTTCGCGCCGTTTGCAGCGCGCGTTGCAGGAACGTGAAAAAGGAGAAAATAAAGGGTTTGCGCGGCTGCCGGATGTTATTTTTGCCGATGGTGGGCTGGGGCAGGCGCATGTGATAGAAGGCGCTGTGCAGGCAGCAGGACTGGATATACCGGTCTATGGTATGGTGAAAGATGATAGCCATCGCACACGCGCGCTGATTTCCTGCGACGGGGAGATCATTCCACTTAGCCGAGAGGCGTTCCGATGGGTAGCGTTAATTCAGGAGGAGGTGCACCGCATTGCCATTCGTTATCACAGGAAAACGCGCGAGAAATCCTCTATTCGCTCTGAACTGGAGGAAATCCTTGGAATCGGTAAGACGCGGCGGAAAAATTTAATAAAAGCATTTGGCTCGGTGAAAAAAATGCGGGAAGCGTCCCTGGAGGAATTGGCAAACGTTCCGGGTGTGGGACGCAGCGCCGCAGAAAATGTGTTTCAGTTTCTGCATGGCAATGATGGATAAATTTGTTATTATTGGATATAATAGGTGCAAAGTGGAGAAAAAGGCAACTTTTTTTGTGCATAATCGGTAAAGTTTGATAAATTTTTGACAGAATTTAGGATAGAAATAGAGTTGATTTTTTTTGAAAAACGAATATAATATAAATTATAATAGGAAGTTATGGTCTTCTTCCGGAGGGAAGGTATAGAATCGGAGAAAACATTGCGGATAGCATATCTGGCGGTCTGGCGGCAGCATGAAATCAAGATGCGCGCCGGGGCTGAAAGGAGAAGAAATGATATGTGGACAGTCGTGTATATGGCACAGAACCGGGACTTTGTGCAGCAACTTCAAAAAATTCTGGAAGAGGGCGGTTTGATTGTCAAAGTGCGTCCTGTGTGTAAAGACGCAGGGGATAACTGTTTTGAAGTATTGGTGCCGGAGTCGGAGATTGAACAAGCACATGAAATTATTATAGAGAATGGGTTTTAAAGAAAAAAAGAAATAGATTTAGAAAAGGTTGGGAGTGGATTTGTGATGAGTGAGATGAAAAAAATGGGTGTTTTGACAAGCGGCGGGGATGCGCCGGGAATGAATGCTGCCATCCGTGCCGTAGTGCGTGCCGGTATTAACAGCGGCATGCAGGTATATGGAATCCGCAATGGGTATACCGGGCTGATTCATATGGATATGAAGGAACTCGATATGCGTGAAGTATCAGATACGCTGCATCGCGGTGGGACAATCCTTGGCAGTGCACGTTGTCTGGAATTCAAGCAGCCGGAGGTGGTAAAAAGTGCAGCAGAACGCGCGAAGGAAAACGGGATTGACGGGCTGGTGGTAATCGGCGGCGATGGGTCGTTTCGTGGGGCGCGTGATTTGTCGCTGGCAGGATTGCCTACGATCGGATTACCGGGTACAATTGACAATGACATTGATTGCACGGATTATACCATAGGATTTGATACAGCGCTCAATACGGTCGGCGACTGCATTGATAAAATACGTGACACGACGCTGTCGCACAACCGCTGCACCTTTGTGGAGGTAATGGGAAAAGATGCGGGATACATAGCGCTTTCTGCCGGTATTGCCGGCGGTTCGGAAGCGATTCTCATTCCGGAGAAGAAGTTTGATATTCAAAAGGATATTGTGCAGATGATTTTGGACTGCCAGGCTAGGGGAAAATACCACTATATTATTGTGATTGCAGAAGGTGTCGGCAACACGCAGGAAATTGCAAAGAAAACAGAAGAACTTCTGCGGACGGAGCATAACATTGAACTGGAAATACGAGTATGTATTCTGGGACACATTCAGCGAGGCGGACGTCCGACTGTCAAAGACCGTATCGTGGCGAGTCAAATGGGCGTTCATGCAGTGGACTTACTGAAACAGGGAATCGGAAACCGTGTTGTGGTGAAACGAGATGGAAAAATTTGCGATTTAGATATTTTGGACGGGCTGAATATGAAGAAAACCATTGATCCGGATATGCTGCGGCTCGCAGATATCTTGTCCTTATAAAAAGTGCAGAATGGAGGATTTTATGGCAGTACGCAAAACAAAAATTGTTTGTACACTTGGTCCGGCAACAGACGACCCCAAAATTATGGAACGGTTGATGCGCAGCGGTATGAATGTGGCAAGACTCAATTTTTCGCATGGTACACATGAGGAACAACAGCGGCGTATTGACGGTTTGAAAGCGGCACGAGAAAAGTTGAATTTGCCGGTGGCATTGATGCTGGATACCAAGGGGCCGGAAATTCGTATCGGAGACATGAAGGACGGCGGCGTGCAGCTCAAAGAAGGACAAACCTTGACACTGACGCCGGAAAAAATAGAAGGGACTGCGGAAAGAGTTTCCATTGGTTACGCTGAATTAGCGGAAGATTTGCATGTAGACGATACCGTTTTATTTGACGACGGGCTGATTGTCTGTAAAGTAAAAGCGATTAAGGGGCGGGAGATTCAATTGCTTGTGCAAAACTCTGCAATGCTCAAAAGCAAAAAGAGTTTGAATATTCCGGGCGTTAATATCAACATGCCCTATGTCAGTGAAGCGGATCGCCAGGATTTGGCATTCGGCGTGAAGAATGATGTTGATTTTGTGGCGGCGTCGTTTGTTAGAACGCCTTATGATGTAATGGAAATTCGCAAGATTCTGGAAGACCTTGGCGGCGGCGATACGAATATTATTGCCAAAATCGAAAATGGGCAGGGCGTTGAAAATATAGATGAAATTATTAAAGTCAGCGACGGGATAATGGTGGCGCGTGGTGATATGGGCGTAGAAATTCCATTGGAGGAACTGCCGAATATTCAGAAATTGCTGATTGAAAAATGCTATAAAGCGGGGAAAAAGGTCATTACGGCAACACAAATGCTGGATTCCATGATTCGCAACCCGCGTCCGACACGGGCAGAAACAACGGATGTGGCAAATGCGATTTACGATGGAACCAGTGCAATTATGCTATCCGGTGAAACAGCGGTTGGTAAATATCCTGTGCAAGCGGTTGAAACCATGTCCCGCATTGCAGTGAGTACAGAAAGACATATTGACTATAAAGAGCGATTTGAACAGGAAGCGAACATTTCTACACCAAATGTGACAGATGCGATTAGTCATGCAACCTGTACGACAGCGCATGATTTAGGAGCAGCGGCAATTATCGCCGTAACCAAGGGCGGAAATACAGCACGCATGATTTCTAAATTTCGTCCTGTCTGTCCTATCATTTCACCGACAACCTCGGAAAAAATATGGCGGCAGCTCAACCTGTCATGGGGCGTCGTGCCTGTCAAATGTGTGGAAAAATATAC
>CBCTHD010000070.1:0-8583 GCA_965146615.1 uncultured Clostridia bacterium | reverse complement strand
TTTATGTAAAATTCCTAACGATTTTCTGAAAAACCTTGCATAAAACAAAAACTGCCACACAGCTGCGACAGTCCTTGTTTTATTTTGGTACGCCATGAGGGATTCGAACCCCCGCTCTCCCGGTTCGTAGCCGGACGCTTTATCCAGCTAAGCTAATGGCGCACATCCACAACAGAATTTATTATAACATATTTAGTAGCAAAAATCAATAGTTTTTTGGAAATTTTTTCGAAAACTTTTTAACCGATAAAATTCCTAAAAAATAGCCTTTTTAATTGCGCAGCAGACCCTTACAGTCCGGTTGGCGGAAAAAGCCGCAGAGAAAGGCGATACCCAGCGCGCCCAGAAATACAAATATATAGGCAATGGAAAAAGCATAGCGCGGCTGGACTTCCAGCAGCATATAAGCGCCTTCAAATCCGAGCACCATCAGTGACAGGAGCAATACAATCGGATTTTGGCGGTACTGGAACAAAGCCACCAAACAAAACAGGAGCAAGGCTATGTAGAAAACGCGGCTAAGATTATACATCAGCATTAAATAGGGCTTTGTATCAGAAGGTTCCGGGACGCCCTGGTCATAGGCCCAATAATTTGCAGCAAAATCACCATCACCCCAAAGAACAAACGTCTTTTTGAAAAAGAGCGGAATCAATTGCAGCGGATGTTCCGTAATCCGAGGAATCAGTCGTGCTTTAATTTCCTCTTTCATGGCATCCTCATCGCCGGCATGGTCAAAGTAAATCTGATGGTCTTCTTCGTTATACATGCCGCCGGACTCCGGATTGAATCCAATTAATAGAAAAAGTGAAAACGGCGTGCCGCCGTCATCTAAATGGTAAGGTGTTATACCAGAGGTATACAGTGCGCCGTCTACGGCATAGAACAGTGCGAAGTATGCCAGAAGCAGGGCAAGCAGACTCTTCCATTTAACCCCTTTTGTAAAAATGAGGAGAACGGAAAGGCTATATGCCGCCAAATACAGAGGCCCCACCATTCGGTATAGACTGCCGATAGACAAAAAGAGACCGGAGAGCGCGCAGTGCAGTAACTTTTGCGAAAGCCGCTCTTTGCGGTATGCTTTTATCAACAATAGAAGCGACAACATCAAAAATGGCATGGCAAAAAGTTCAGTTGCCGCCACAGAAGTATAGTAAATAAGCGGCGGGAAAACCGCAATCAGCAATGCAAACAATACGCCCAACCGTTTAGAGCCGAGTTCTGTACCAATAAAATAGGAAATGACAATACATCCAGCGGAAAAAGCGACATTAATACCTTTTACAATCCAAACGTTTTCTCCAAACAACCGAAACAGAAATCCCACCGTCACAACATAACATGTCAAATGAGGGAACCGATGAAAATAACTTCCAAATGCAAAGACATCCGTCTCACCGCGTGCAAATTCTGCCGCGGCGTCAAGCATAGATTTATAGTCGCTCTGCGGTACGGTTGGTATACACAAAACCCAGAGAACGCGCAAAAACAGCCCGACTAAAAAAATCAATCCCAAGGCAGTAATCGTGTGACGTTCCGGTAAGCGGCAAATCATAACACCAATGCCAAGAAGGAGTATCGCAGCGCAAACCGCCCACCATATTTGGACACTCTGACCGGTAGTAGTCATGGACCCAACCGCCATGACCATAATGACACTTAAAAAAACAATCATAATTGTATTCAACCATTTAATAAGATGCTTTACCATAATATTAGCTCCTTATGTATTTTCCTATAAAAAAACCTGTTTTTCCGGGAATACAGAAAAACAGGTAGTGGAGCTACTGATGGGATTCGAACCCGCGACCTGCGCATTACGAATGCGCTGCTCTACCAGCTGAGCTACAGTAGCGTATGCATTTATTATACAAGATATAAGCCGTTAAGTCAAGAGGAAAATTCATTTTTTTATAAAAAATTTTGTAAATACAAAAAAGTACCTGACAAAATATTCGCATTTTCTTCCGTTTTGTGATATAATAGACGCATAGCGTCTATTAGCAGAGGAAGTTCCTTGCCGGGATACGGCTTGAAACCACCTCTGTGCGCAGGGGCGAGTGCATCCGCCTCGTCACGCATAAAACATGGCAACCGGCGGAGATGTACACACACATGCGATATACGCATGAGAACGGATGGAATGTTTCCGGTCGAATGCCTATAGCGCAGAGGGTAAAAGTCTTTTTTGCCTTACAAAATAGACTTTTACCAACCTTTTAATTATCAGTCCGCTTTGCGGACATGATATAATAACTACAGAAAAGCCGTTATAGACGATTTAGGAGAGCGTATGCATGAAGATTATTATTTCACCCGCAAAGAAAATGAAACAAGAAGATGTATTAGCGCCGACAGGAATGCCGGTTTTTGTGGACAAGGCAGAACAGTTGATGCGATATTTACAATCCCTGTCATATGAAGCGCTGAAAGAGCTGCTTTGCTGCAATGACCAGATTGCCGCGCTGAATTTTGAACGGTATCAGAAAATGGATTTGCGGCAGGGGTTATCGCCTGCCATACTGGCGTATGAAGGCATTCAGTACCAATATATGGCGCCACATATTTTTGATGATGTGTGTTTTAATTATATCCAACAAAATGTCCGCATTCTTTCAGGTTTTTATGGTATTCTAAAGCCGTTTGACGGTGTTGTGCCATATCGACTGGAACTGCAGGCGAAACTGAAAACCTCTTTTTGCAAAAATGTGTATGATTTTTGGCGGGATAGTATTTACCGGGAGTTGGTACAGCATGACAAGACGGTAGTGAATCTTGCGTCGGTGGAATATAGCAAAATAATTTCCAAATACTGCACGCCGGATATTCGTTTTGTGACATGTACGTTTGGGCAGTGGCAAGAGGGAAAAGTCAAAGAAAATGGGGTGTATGTCAAAATGGCGCGTGGGGAAATGGTACGGTTTATGGCAGAGCAGAATATTACAGAATTAGAAGAAATCAAAACATTTGACCGATTGGGCTATCAATACCAAGAATCGTTATCTGATGCAAACCATTATGTTTTTTTACAGCGTAAGGAGGAGACAAAATGATACTGGCGGATTTGCATATTCATTCTAAATATTCCCGGGCGACCAGTAAAACCTGTGTACCGGAGCATCTGGATTTGTGGGCACGTAAAAAAGGAATCGGATTGCTGGGAACCGGCGATTTTACCCATCCTGCATGGCGGGAAGAACTACGGGAAAAATTGGTGCCGGCAGAGGACGGATTATATGTGCTGCGGGAGCCAGAGCGGATACAAGACCGGACGGCAGGAGGTGAAATGCCGCGGTTTGTCATATCGGGAGAAATCAGTTCCATTTACAAGAAAAATGGAAAAGTGCGTAAAGTACATAACGTGATTTTGTTGCCCGGGTTGGAAGAAGCGGAAGCGCTTGCAAAAAAATTGGAAGTCGTGGGAAATATACATTCCGACGGACGCCCCATTTTGGGGCTGGATTGCCGGGATTTGCTGGAGATGACATTGGAGACTTGTCCAGAAGCGGTGTTTATTCCGGCGCATATTTGGACGCCGCATTTTTCATTGTTTGGAGCGTTTTCGGGGTTTGATACAATCGAAGAATGTTTTGAAGACTTGACGCCGCATATCCATGCCTTGGAAACAGGGCTGTCGTCGGACCCCGCAATGAATTGGCAATTGTCGGCGCTGGACGGATACACTTTGGTTTCCAATTCCGATGCACATTCCCCTCAAAAACTGGGGAGGGAAATCAATTTGCTGGATATTCCGCTTTGCTACGATGCGTTGTCGCGCGCTTTGCAGGAAGGAGAAAGCGCAGGGTTCCGCGGCACTATCGAATTTTTCCCGGAGGAAGGAAAATATCATTATGATGGGCACCGAAAATGCCATTTGTGTCTGAAACCTTCCGAAACCGCAAAATTTGGCGGCAGATGCCCGGTATGCGGTAAAAAAATCACCATCGGCGTGCAGCATCGTGTGGAAGAATTGGCAGACCGTGAAATGGGCTTTCGTCCGGAAGCAGCGCTTCCATATGAGAGCCTGGCACCGCTGCCGGAGGTAATTGCGGCGTCTACAGGTCTTTCTGCAGCGAGCAAAAAGGTGGACCAGCAATATGAAGAACTGCTGCGGCAAATGGGACCGGAGTTTGTGATTTTACGGGAAGCGCCGCTGGAGGAAATACGCCATCATGCAGGACCTTGTGTCGCGGAAGGCATTCGGCGGTTGCGTGCGGGGGAAGTAGAACGGATTCCGGGATACGACGGGGAATATGGAATTATCAAATTATTAGATGAAGCGGAAATCCGAAGCATGAATGGACAAACCACCTTTTTAAGTCCGGAGGATTTCGCTGCGCCGCAGAAGAAAGAAGCAGAAACGCCGGTGCTGCACTATCAAGAGGAAACGAAGGCAGAAGCAACGGAGGAGCCGGAACAGAAACACGATTTATTGGAAGGACTCAATCAGGAGCAGCTACAAGCAGTGATGACACCGGAGCGGGTAACCGCGGTCATTGCTGGTCCGGGGACGGGAAAAACCAAAACACTGGTGTCCAGAATTGCCTATTTGGTCGAGCGCCGCGGCGTAAAACCAAACGAGATTACGGCGGTAACATTTACCAATAAAGCGGCGGAGGAAATGCGCTTGCGGCTGGAATCGCAGCTTGGAAAACGCGCTGTACGATCAATGACGATTGGAACCTTCCATGCAATTTGCTTGGAATTATTACAAAATCAAGGAGAAACGCGTGTGCTGATCGAGGAAGAAGCAGCAATGGAATTGGCAGAGCAGGTAATTCGGTCACAAGGGCTGCACATGAGACCAAAACGTTTCCTACAGGAAATTTCCAACCGGAAGAACGGATTGGAAGTTTCAGAAGCTATTTCGGAGAAAGTGTATATTGCTTATCAGGATACGCTGCGGACATCAGGCGTTATGGATTTGGACGATGTATTGTTGGATACGTTGGAATTGTGTAATCGGCATGGTGTGAAGAAAAAACAATTCCCATACATATTGGTAGACGAGTTTCAAGACATTAATTCGATTCAGTATAGGCTCATTCAAGTTTGGACGGAAAAAAGCAAAAGCCTGTTTGTCATTGGCGACCCAGACCAGTCCATTTATGGGTTCCGTGGAGCAGACGCAGCATGTTTTAATCGATTGGAAGAGATATATACCGGAGTACAAAAAATTTATCTGGCGCAGAATTACCGTTCCACACCGGAGATTTTAAGCTGTGCGCTTTCGGTGATGGAAGCGGACGGCAGCGGGAAACGGATTTTGCAGGCAAATAGGGAGAGTGGGGAGCAGGTACAGCTCTTGATAGCGGGCAGTGCTCTTTCAGAAGGTATTTTTGTTGCGAAAAAAATCAATCAAATGGTGGGCGGTATTGATATGCTGGATGCTTATGGGTTTGCGCGTCCGGCAGAGGAAAAGAAACCCAGAAGTTTCTCCGAAATTGCGGTGCTGTACCGGACGCATCGGCAGGGGAAGGTGCTGGAACAGTGTCTGTCACAGGAGGGAATCCCTTATGTAGTCGTTGGAAAAGATGATTTACTGGCGGACTCCATCGTTCGGGGGATTGTGTCATTTTTTCGTTTTCTGTTATCGCCTGAAGATTTCTTTTCGCTGCGGACAAGTCTAAAATGGTTGGGCGGCGCACAAGATGTTTTTGTAGACCAGGTGGAGCAATCGCTGCAAGGCAGAGAGGGGCGGACAGCATTGCAAGGGTGCCTTGAGCAGTACCAAAATACCGGTCAAGCAGACGCTTATTTCCGGTGTGCGCTGGAATGTTTGCCTAAAGTTGCAAAAGAAAAGCCTGTGAAATTGCTGGAACGTGTGATAACAGCATTTGAGTTGGAAGAAATGGAAGCGGTGGGACGGCTTTGTAATATGGCGGTATTGTATACCAGCATGGATGCCTTTTTGAAGGCGCTGGTGTTGGGAAAAGAGAGTGATATTGCCAGAAATTCCGGACGGCATTACACTTCTGATGCCGTAACGTTAATGACGCTGCATGGTTGTAAAGGATTGGAATTTCCGGCGGTGTTTTTGTGCGGCGTGAACGAGGGAACCATTCCATTGGAGATTAAACAGGGCGACTGTGACCGGGCGGAGGAACGGCGGCTGTTTTATGTCGGCATGACGCGCGCACAAGAGGAACTGTTTTTGCTCTCGTCACCGCAACCATCATCTTTTCTAAAGGACATCCCGGAAGGGATACTATACCGGGCAGAAGCGCGCCCGTCCAAACGGCAGGAATCCCGGCAAATAAGTATGTTTGACTAAAAAAATTTCCCAGGACATTTGTCCTGGGAAATGAGAATTTAGCATTATTCCGTTGGAGTAGGCTGTGCAGTGGTGCGGGTTTTAATTTGTTCTACCAAAGCTGCGGTTTCTTCCGTATCAGCAATATAATAGGATAAACCGTCAATTGTTTTGGGCGCGCCGGGAAGTTGATAGGTCATTAAGCTCTCTGTATTTAATTTACTGGCAACGCTTGCATAAGAAATCATATCGCTCATGGACATGTTAGTGTCAACAGAATCGAACACTTCGCCAATGATTTGCGGCAACTTTAAAATAATGCTGGCGTTCAGTTTTTGTTCAAACAACGCTTGAATAAAATCACGCTGGACACTGATGCGGTCTTCGTCGCCGCGTAAATATTGCCGGTACCGCACCAACTGTTCCGCTTTATCACCATCTAAATGCTGCTGTCCTTCTTTTAAGTTGATAACCAAGTCTTGCGTTGGATCAGTATAATACATGTTTTGTGGTACGTAAAAATCCACACCGCCTAGGATATCAATAATCTTTCCGAATGCATTAAAATCAATTAAGACGTAAGTATCCACTTGAATTCCGGTCAACTCTTGCACGGTCGAACAGGCGAGTTCTCCACCGCCAAAGGTAAGCGCGTTGTTGATTTTATGGTACTCTCCTTGCAGTCTTACACGCGTATCGCGCGGAATGGAAATAATATCAATTGTATTTGTCGTAGTGTTGAGACAGCCCAGCATCATGACATCGGAGCGCAGACGGCTTTCATCGGTACCCAACACCAAAACGTTTTTGCTCGGCAGCTGTTTTTCTATCACGGTATTTATAAATGATGGAGGTTCTTGCGTCACGACCCAATGTGCCAGCGTATAGCCAGAGACAGCCGCGAAGCCAATGAGACAGAGGACTGCCACGGTTTTGAAAAACTTCATATGTATTACACCAACCTTTTGAACATTTTTGCTTTGGTAGAAAAACCACTAATGTTTACATCATAACATCTTCTTTGGCGTATGTCAATGGTACAAGGCAAAATGAAATCAGATTGTAAAATTTGAGAGAAACTGCTACCGGAGAATGGGAAAGGATACGTTTGCCCGCGGAATCAAGCCAGAAGGGGATTTTTCCTTGACAAATGAGAAATTTTAAGGTATTCTAATAAGAGGGATTTTTTTGTATACAAGAGTGAAGTAAAGGCGGCTGATAAACAATGGCAAGCGGAAAAAAATACGATAACGAGAGCATTTCTTCTCTCAAAGGTGCTGACCGAGTTCGACTACGTCCGGCGGTTATTTTTGGTTCGGATGGAATTGAAGGATGCCAGCATGCCGTATTTGAAATACTATCGAATTCGATTGACGAAGCGCGCGAAGGCTTTGGAAAGGTTATTGAGATAACACGGTATCTGGATAAATCCATTGAAGTCACAGACCATGGACGGGGAATTCCGTTGGATTATAATAATAGCGAGCAGCGGTTCAACTGGGAATTGGTGTTCTGCGAATTATATGCGGGAGGAAAATACCAGAATCTAACCGGCGAAAACTATGAATATAGTTTGGGGCTCAATGGCCTGGGCAGCTGTGCGACGCAGTACAGTTCCGAGTTTATGGATGTTCGTGTCGTTCGCGATGGTTTTGAATATAAACTGCATTTTGAAAAAGGAGAAAATATTGGCGGTCTGTCAAAAACGGAAACGAAGGAAAAACAGACAGGTTCTACTATTCGATGGCGCCCTGATTTGGAAGTATTCACGGATATTGATATTTCACTGGACTATTATCAGACCATACTAAAGAAACAGGCAGTCGTAAATAGCGGATTAAAATTTGTGCTCTATGACGAGACAGAAGATGGAATGAATGTCTATGAGTATTATTATGAAAATGGAATCGTTGACTATGTAAAAGAATTGGCGGGAGAGGACGCGCTGACATCGCCGCATATGGTGACGGCGGAAGGAAAAGGGCGCGACCGTGCAGATAAACCGGAATATAAGGTAAAACTCGGTATTGCATTTTGTTTCCATAACCGCGTCAATGAACTGGAATATTTCCACAATTCCAGTTTTCTGGAATACGGCGGCAGTCCTGATAAGGCGGTGCGTAGTGCATTTGTTTATGCGATTGACCAGTATTTGAAAAACAATGGAAAATACAACAAAAATGACGCAAAAATTACGTTTCAGGACGTGCAGGATAGCTTGATTTTGGTTAGCAGTTCTTTTTCTACCATGACCAGCTATGAGAATCAAACGAAAAAAGCAATTACCAATAAGTTTATCCAGGAATATATGACAACCGTTCTGAAGCATG
>CBCTHD010000069.1:0-8700 GCA_965146615.1 uncultured Clostridia bacterium | reverse complement strand
TATAGATTTTAGTAAAATCATTGGGGATATTTGCGGACGCATCTCTGAAAAGCCTGATATAAAGTATCCCTTATCGGAAATGGCATCCAGATGTGGCTACTCTCCTGATTATTTTGGTAGAAGATTTAAAGAGATTACAGGGCTTTCTTTTTCAAAATATGTGCTCAATGCCCGAATTAACCGCGCAAAAGATATGCTCATTAATTCTGACGATACAATTACCGATATTGCCAATAAATTGGGTTATTGCGACCCCTCCTTCTTCACCAAACAATTTAAACGTATGACCCATATGACCCCCAGTGATTTCAGAGGATTTTAAATAAAAATTTCCATCCGTACTTTATCCGTTTGAATATCCTTTTCGCAACTGTACGGAGATGGTTCCTTATTTTGCTTCGCGCGGCTATTTAAAGATACAAAAAACTCTCGAAAGCATGCTTTTCAAGCTGTTCTTTCGAGAGTTTTTTGTGCAAGATTTCCCAGTTAGGTTGTTTTGTCAAAAGCGCTTCTTGTGTCTTCGAACAATCCTATTCGGTAAATCCCCATCCGGTCCAAGAGGATAGCCACCCCAAAAACTGTTCCCATAGGCTCCATAGCTGCTGTGCGGTATAACTCTGTGCATGTAGCTGCGGCAGTGTATAGGACGGACCGCCTTCAAAAAATGTGGATTGCGGTGTATGACTGCGGCTCATGACATTCGTCCCCAGCAGAAAATATGTGTGGCGCAGCACCTCGAACTCTCCCAATGCCGACACGGGATCGTCCCAGGTCACATCCACTCCATACCAGTTTCCGTCTAGTTGCACCGCATTCCACATGTGTGCATCCGTTTGTCCATCCGCACTGGCTTCTCCAACGATGGAAATGCAGGGAATTTCCAGGCGATCCATTACCATCTGAAACGCGCCCGCATAGCCGTCGCAGACCGCTGTATGCTCCACCAGAGCGGCGTACGCCGTGTGGGACGTTTTCTGCTGCTCCCGGTCATAGCTGGTTTCTCGCACCAACATATCATGTGCGACTCGGATTTTGTCATAATCGCTATCTTGTTTCGCCGCTTCCGCCGCAATACGGTCTGCCGCTGCTTCTGTCTGCGCCAGCTTTTCTACGATGTTACCCTGGTCGAATCCTTCGGCAAAATAGGTTTCGCCCTCCGGCGGTTCAATCCGCACTTTGTAGCGAAGAACAGTGTCTCCGCGCATCACCTGTGAGGTATACATGCGTATCTGCGACGCATCAAACCAAAACAATTCCGGGAAATCATATTGCAGCGCCCGGCAGGCGGCAGTCAGCTCCTGAATCAACCCGTCCGCGCCCGCAAGACTGTCATTGTCCGCAAAATAGTCCGTCAGGTCTATGTTTCCCGGCTGGATTTTCATGGTTTCCATGTTGTCCAACAGGGCTGTATAAAAGATTGCTGCACGCCCTTCCAGCTGCGATTCGTAATAACGCTGCGGCTGTTGTGCACTCACACCTCCGGCGGACAGCAGCAGACATGCCGCTGCAAGCAAACAAACCATTCTTTTTCCCATACACTCCCTCCTTTTTCCTCTATTCTATCATTATGCCCCATAGCTTCAATCATTCTACTTGCTCTGTGTTATTCTGCCCCCGCTTGTCATATGATACTATGTCCACAAAGCGGACTGTCCATCTCGGGTCATTGCCGCATTTTATGTATAGCGGGGCGGTGGCACTTTCGATTTATAATAGACGCCTTGCGTCTATTATAACATATCTTTCTCTTTTCGTCACGTTCTTAGTCAAAATCGCATAAAAAAGCATAAAATCGACGATCCACAATAGAAAATAACAAAAGATTCTTTATTCCCATTGACTTTCTTGACTTCTTTTGGTATAATTTTCTAGAAATTTCGACAGATTTCATCAAAATCAGATTTAGTTGGAGGGAGTAATTATGTCAATCAAACAGAAAGTGGGCATTGGTATTGCGGCATTCGTTGGACTCTATGCTGTTGCCAGCGTTATTATGAGTCTTTGTTGGTTTACGAATCTCGGTTCCTATGACGGTCCACGTTTTGGATTGCTCGTTGTAGACGTAGCAGTTGCGGTCGTTGAGAAACAAGAGGGATATACAGAAGAAAACAGGTTGATTTGCGGCTATGACAAAAATGGATATATCGGTTATGAAAGTGGTAAATTCCAGCCGGGGGACAAGGTAACCACACTCAGTATCATGAACCCATTTAGCCGCTACAGCGACGATGTTATGCTGCGGCTGGACTTTAAACATCTGTAATCACAAAAACAGGCAGCCCCTACGTTATGTAGGGGCTGCCGCTGGCTTTCAGGAGTTGTATTTTACTCTGCATAAGCATATTGTCCCAGGAATAAAATTTCGCCTGAGGCATCGTCACGGATAAAATAGGTGAACGGACGATCCGCCTTAAATTCGATCGGCTCATCAACCGGCGCACTTGTAGCTCCCGCACTTATGCTGGTAACCGCCGCCGCTTCCGTTCCGTTTTCATCTACGTCAATATAGGTTTTATGCAGCGTCTCGTCAATAAACAACAGTTTCTCACCAATCATAGGAGTGAAATCTGCTTCTTCCTCTGCAATTGCCGTCTGCACGCCCAACGCTGTCATGATGTCATTCAATGATGTTGAAAATTCTACCCGGAATTTGGGCAAAGACAATGCGATACGTGTTGTTTCCATTTTCTCTACCGCTTCTTCCAAATAGCTGCCCGGCTGGTCCGTCAGCGCAACATACATGCTAATATCGGCGCCCTTGTATGGCAGACGCACCATCTGCGTGTTGGCGTCCGCATAATAGCCCATATATCTAGTGTAATTCATAAAAGGGATTTCCGTCTCGGTTCCATCGCGCCCTGTAAAGGTGTCCGGCCGTGTTGCACCTTCGTTGAACTGCTCCGCCCACGTTCCTTTAAAGTAAACCGCATTCACCAGCAATGCATAAAAATCGCTGTCGTCAATGATGCTGTCTATCTTGCCATTGGTATGCTCACTGACCCAATTGTTGACAGTTTCCACCGCATCTGCATCCGTCACATCGGAAGCGGTTCCCTGATAGTAGTCTTCAATCGTCTTGAGATAGGATTCTGTGAAGTCCAAATCCAGCAGTTTGGTTTTATTGGCCCAAATGGAGTTGGCAACCTGTAATTTTAGTTCATCCTGTGCGTTATAGGTTTCTATCAGCTGCGCCGCCTCGGCGTTAAAGACGTCCAAATCGTCAATTTCCAGTGCGGTCAAAATTTCCTCCTGCGTCTGCCCTGCCGCACCATTTGCCGCCATCGCAAACGCCATTTTGATGCTGAGCGGCGAGAACATGTAGTTCTGGTCCTGCGGCATTTGTTCATTCACCTTCCACGCAAAGCCTGTGTTTTCCGGGTTTGGTACTGGTTTCCCACATGTCATCACACTTGCCCATTGCTCCGCCGTAAACACGCCTTTTTCCATCAACAAATCTTGCACCGGCTCACCATCCGCCGTCTTCGCGAGAAGCGCCCCGCAGCAGATACTTGCCAGGTCACTGCGAATCAGCGCATAATCCGCCAGTTCCACAGCGGTTTTGGTGTAGTTGTTCAGCAGCATGCCCGCGGCTATTCCCATTTCATACGCGGTATCCGGCTCCGCCGCATACCCGAATGCGCGCAGCAGCATGGTGGCAAATTCCTGTCCCGTTACGCCCCGCTCCGGTTCAAACGCCGTTTCGCTCACGCCTTTGACATAGCCGTTCGCCGCCGCATACGCTACAGCAGCCTCCGCCCAATGTCCGCGCACGTCCTCAAACGGATTCTCCTGTACGTCCACTGTCTCTCCCAGCAACCGTATCACCATCGTCACAGCCTGCGCGCGGGTCACTGCTCCGTCTAGTTCCAGTCCGTTTTCCGTTCCTTGCAGCAGCCCCAACGCCTGCAGCTGCTCCGCCTCTGTTTGTTGGTAAGGCACGGTCAAATCGCCGATTTGATAGGTTCCTTCCTGTGCGCTCACGCCCATGATTCCCAGCAGCATGAAGCACGCTAGAACCATACAAATTCCTTTTTTCATGTCCTCTGTCTCCTTCCTTATGTATAAGATATAGTAAATTTCTCCCTCTAGTATTGTTAGACGTATCGGTGTTGGTATTAGTTCCCAGCCTGCAAAAAAATATTTTATTTCCTATTGAACAAATGTACGTTTTTCGCTATAATAGAAACAGGACTGAATAGAAAGGGCCGGATAAAAGCATGGAAAACTTAAATGGAATGGTGGCGGTCATCATTTTTGAAAACCGTGAAAACGGATATATGGTTTGGGAACTTATCACCGAAGAACAGGACGACGTGGTGATTGTCGGCTGCCTGCCGTTTGTTGCACCGGGGGACAAGCTGCGGCTGACGGGCAGTTGGGTCATGCACATGGAATACGGCGAACAATTCAAGGTAGAGCATTTTGAAAAGGTGCTGCCGGAGACTGCGGAGGATATTTTGATTTTCTTGTCTTCCGGCGTAATCCATGGCATTGGGGCAAAAACAGCGCAAAAAATTGTGAATACGTTTGGCGCGGACACGCTGCGTATTATGCGGGAGGAGCCTGGCAAACTTGCGCGCATTTCCGGCATTTCTATGGACAAAGCATCGAAAATCCACGCGGAATTTATCAGCAGCGAAGCCATTTCCGAGCTCGTTGTTTTTTTGGGTAAAAACGGCGTCAGCACCAACATGGCGTATAAGATTTTCCGTGCGCTGGGTGAAGACGCGCTGGAAAGAATCCACGAAAATCCCTATATTCTTTGTAACGACATTGACGGCATTACGTTTTCGACTGCGGATAAAATTGCAGCGTCCCTGTCGTTTGACCCGGCGAGCCGGCAGCGTATTGAAGCCGCTGTCCTGCACACGTTAAGCGACGGCGCGGGCGGCGGGCATACGTTTTTGCCGCAGCCCGTGGTGGAGGAATATGTGGCAAAGCTGCTGCATGTGTCCGTTGACCAAATCCAAACCGCCATCTATCAGCTGCACATGACGGGTCGTATCCGCATTGTGGAACAAGCACAGTTCCATGCACTTTATTTAACGGCATTCTATACCGCCGAAGAACATACGGCACATTTTTTAACGGCGCTGCGCAAACAAGTATTTGAGATTGAGAAACAGGATATACTAAACGATATTGCAGCGTTTGAAGAAAAGCATAACATTCAGCTAGCGGAAAGACAAAAGCAAGCGGTGGAATATGCGCTCACCAGTGGAATTCTGGTAATTACGGGCGGTCCCGGCACCGGGAAAACGACGATAATCCAATGCATGATTGACCTCATGGAACGGCGCGGACTGGACATTGTGCTGGCGGCGCCGACCGGACGGGCGGCAAAGCGTATGACACAGATGTGCCACCGCGAAGCTAAGACCATTCACCGTCTGCTTGAAGTGGAATTTGACAGCGTGCAGAGCGGCCAGGTGTTCAAGCGCGACCGGAACAATCCGTTGGAACACGACGTGATTATCATTGACGAGGTTTCCATGCTGGACATTACCATGATGTTTTACTTGCTGCGGGCAGTGAAGCATGGCGCGCGTGTGATTCTGGTGGGTGATAGCGACCAGCTTCCCTCCGTCGGCGCGGGCAACGTTTTGGAAGACGTCATAGAAAGCGGCGCGGTACCCGTCGTCCGCCTGGAAGAAATTTTCCGGCAGGCGAAACAGAGCATGATTGTCGTCAACGCGCACCGCATCAACCGCGGAGAGTATCCTGAAACCAGCTCCAAAAGCGGCGATTTTTTCATTCTCCGCCGTCCTTCCACCGCGCAGGGCGTAGCAGAGATTTTGGAACTATGCAAAACGCGGCTTCCCAAATATTTGGGCGAGGATCCGTTGGACGCCATTCAGGTGCTCACCCCCGTCAAAAAAGGGGAAACCGGCGTGGAAAATCTGAATAAGCAGCTGCAGCAGGTGTTTAACCCACCTGGTAAAGACAAAAAAGAAGTAAAACGTCCGCGGTATATGCTGCGCACCGGCGATAAAATTATGCAGATACGCAACAACTATGACATCGAATGGACTCGCTCCATCGGGCAAAAAGGCGCCGGCATTTTTAACGGCGACATCGGGTTTATTGAGGATATTGACAAACGGCAGGGCGTGTTATATATTGTATTCGACGGGGACAAGCAAGTGACCTATCCTTTTGAATTGCTGGACGACATTGACCTCGCCTATGCCATGACGGTACACAAAAGCCAAGGCAGCGAATTTTCCGCTGTGGTGATGCCGGTGTATCCCGTCAGTTCCATGCTGCTGTCCCGCAATTTGTTTTATACCGCCGTCACACGCGCACGCCGTCTGGTCGTACTGGTGGGACGGGAAGAAGTGATTCGCTACATGACAGACAACAACCGGGAATCCATGCGCTACAGCGGGCTGACAGGTATGTTGCAGGAGAAAATTCAATCAGAGGAAGGAACCAGTACCACATGATAAAAGTAACCGTATATCCATGGAATTATTTGACTGACCTATTTTTCCCGCCCAAGTGCATTTTCTGTGGAAAGCTGCAGTCGCCGGGCACTCGTCCCATGATTTGCTACGATTGTCTCAACAATATGCAAGACGGTAGTCTGAAATGTGTCAAATGCGGCGGTACGCCACAGGTGGCGGATGGGCGTTTCCACTGTTACACCTGCAAAAGCGTTGGACGCCACTACGACGCAGCATTTAGCCTTTTTCCCTACAAGGACAACATCAGAGATGCTGTTTTGCACTTTAAATTTAACGGAGACACTGCTGCTGCCGCGGATTTCGCTTATTTGTTGAGTGATTTCATTTTAAGTCTGGGATTTTCCAAAGACAATATTCAATATATTACCTACGTCCCCGCAGACAAACAGCGGGAGCGCAGCCGCGGGTTTAACCACATGAAACTGATTGCCGGATATGTCAAGAAATACACCACAATTCCCGTGAAAGACCACGTTGTGGAAAAAACCAGAAGCACGCCCGCGCAAAGCACCTTGAAAGCGCGGGATCGTGCCAAAAATATTGTGGGTGTATTCTCCGTTCCCAACCGCGAGTTGGTCAAAAATAAATGTATCATTCTGCTGGACGACATATTTACCACGGGCGCCACAGCCATTGAAGTGTCGAAAATGCTCAAACGGGCCGGTGCAAGATATGTTTGCGTCATCACGATTGCGCATACGTGAAAGGAGATGGTACATGTATGGATTTTATCAAGGATATTTTTCAACCGGAACTGCCGGCCAACCAATATTCGCCCCTAACGCTCGCGTATCTGGGCGACAATGTATATGAACTGTTTGTCCGCAGCTACTTGGTGTCCCAGGGCAACTACCCGGTACACCAGCTACATATGATGGCGCGCGACTACGTTAGCGCGGCGGCGCAAAGCAAGGCGCTGGAATGGATTGAAGCGGATTTCACCGAAGAAGAATTGGCGGTATATAAACGCGGGCGCAACGCAAAATCGGCCACGGTTCCCAAAAATGCAAAACTAATCGATTATAAACGCGCCACGGGTTTGGAAGCGCTGATGGGGTATCTCTATTTGACGGGACAAAGTGAACGGATTTTTTATTTTCTCAAAAAAATCATAGCACACCACTAGAATTTTTGTGAAATCAGCCACTATAACCTGTGCTCTATTTGTGCTATAATAAAGATAATAACGCAAAATATGGTTTTTAAAATGCTATTTTGCAGCGTGAGATTAAAACGGTAGGAGGAACATGGAATGGATGAAAGACAAAAAACCATGCTGGAACTCGTCGCATACAAAATTCGCCGGCATGTATTGGAAGGGGTCTTCAGCGCCGGGTGCGGACACCCGGGCGGCTCTCTTTCCATCGCCGATATTCTGGCAGTTTTGTATTTTGATGAAATGCGCGTGGACCCGCAAAACCCGGCGTGGCCGGATCGTGACCGGTTCGTATTATCGAAAGGACATTGCGCACCCGCACTCTATGGCGCACTGGCGGAAAAAGGGTTTATCCCTGTGGAGGATTTGAAGACGCTGCGCAAGGCGGACAGTTATTTGCAAGGGCATCCCGATATGCGCAAGGTGCCCGGCGTAGATATGTCCACCGGTTCTCTTGGACAAGGTATCTGCTGCGCGAACGGTATGGCAATCGCCGGAAAACTGGACAACAAATCCTACCGTGTCTATACCATTCTAGGAGACGGCGAGTTGGAAGAAGGGCAGGTTTGGGAAGCGGCAATGTTTGCTGCGCATCATAAGCTGGACAATCTGACGGCATTCATCGACCTGAATCTGCTGCAAATTGACGGCGATGTACGCGACGTCATGAATCCCACGCCGGTTGATGAAAAATTTTTAGCATTTAACTGGAATGTGCTCACGGTAGATGCGCACGACCTGGAAGCGCTGCGCGACGCCATTGACCAGGCTAAGGCGTGCAAGGGCAAACCTACGGTCGTCATCTGCAAATCCATCAAAGGAAAAGGTGTTTCTTTTATGGAAAATGAAGCGGCATGGCATGGCATGGCACCAAATCAGGAACAGTATGAAAAAGCAATAGCGGAAATTGACGCAAAAATAAACGAGCTTTCCGCTGCATTGGCATAAAAAAACGAGAGTCCCTCTCCCCTATGCGCCCCCGGCGGCCGGCGCATGAGAACGGATAATTTTTGCCGCACGCCGCCGGCGGCAGAATGGAGTGAACTATGGCTGATGTATAAAAAGTGGCAACCCGGG
>CBCTHD010000068.1:0-8739 GCA_965146615.1 uncultured Clostridia bacterium | reverse complement strand
CAATATCAGCTGTTAGAGTGACATGGACGCCTCTATAAAGAATACCAATGTCAACGGCTTCACATAGTGCCTTCAGCTCCGCAGGTGTGGAAATGAAGTATGTATCGTCCTCTGGGGCGTCGCTGTTTTCGTTCCGGGGACGCAGCACCGGCCTGCCCAAGGATTCGTCTATAGTCCATATAAAAATAAAATTCCAGTTCGTAAATACAGATGAATCCGCAAATGCCGCGGCGTCGATTGCTGTGGCATTTCCCGCGTCCGTATCGACCGCCACGCCGTTTATTGTCACCGCACGCGCAAGATAATAGCAGTCTGTTATATGAGTCCGGATTACGGAGATAGATCCCACTATACCCGCTATACCGCCGACCATTTCACTGCCGATGACCACGCCGGTATTGTAACAATCGATCACGATACCAAGAGAGTTGTCTCCTACTACGCCGCCGACCATTTTGTTGCCATCGACACTGCCGGTATTATAACAGGCGATTATATTATAACCGAAATGGCAGCCTACCACGCCGCCGATGGATTCAGTGCCATTGACCGGGCCGGTATTATAGCAGCCTGTCACGGTATCGCCGTTGTATCCCACCACGCCGCCGATGGTATATAATCCGGTAACAGTACCGGTATTGTAACAGTTGATAATTTCACCGAAACGAGAATATCCCACTACGCCGCCGATTGACCCGTCATAACCGGTTTCTAAACCACCGTATATATCTCCGATAACAGTGCCGGTGTTATAGCAGCCTATTATACTGCCGTAGTTATAACCCGCCACGCCGCCGACTTTTACGCTTCCGGTGACAGAACCGGTGTTATAACAGTCGGATATTGTAGATCCGGATTTATAACCCACCACGCCCCCAACGCTAGCATCACCACAGACGCTTCCGGCAAAAGAGCAGTTTGTTATACTCCCTTCACTTCTGCCCGCAATGCCGCCGGTATAGGTAGCACCGCTGACATAACCTTCTACGGTGAAATTTTGAAACGTACCGCTGCTCACGCCGAACAAGCCTTGATAATTGTTGTCCGGTTGATTGATGTACAAACCCGTGATACTATGATCCCCACCGTCAAAGATACCGTCAAAGGGATTTTTGCGGGTTCCGATTGGCGTCCAAGGATTGTCCTCGCCGCCGAGGTCAATGTCCGCGGTGAGGGTGACGGTAACGCCGTGATAGTCTTCACCGCTGTTTACGCTGTCGCGGAAGGCTTCCAGCTCGGCAAGGGTGGAAATGGTCAAATCCTCTGCCGCCGCGCTGCTGTTGTCCTCGTCGTTTCCACTTTCTGGCAGCCGCACATCGTCCATCACCTGCACCGGCACGGTGCTGTTTTCCGTTGAGCCGTCGCCAAGCTGCCCGGCATTGTTAGATCCCCAAGACCACAGGGAGCCGTCCGACCGGATTGCTGCGGTGTGTGCATATCCCACGGAAACGGCCACGACATCGTCCAATACCATTATTGGCGTAGAACTGTCGTTTGTCGTGCCGTCGCCCAGTCCCCCATACTCATTCCAACCCCAAGTCCACAGGGAACCGTCCGACTTGATCGCAGCGGTGTGAAGGCCCCCTGCAGAAACGGCCACGACGTCGTCCAACACCTTCACCGTCGCCTCATCGTTCAACCCCCCGTACCAATTATTGTTCCAAGTCCGCAGGGAGCCGTCCAACATGATTGCAGCGGTGTTAACCGCCCCTATGGAGCCGGTCGCGACATCATCCATTACCTGCACTAGCGTTGCCTTATCACTCTGCCACCCGTGCCATTTATTTCTCCAAGTCCACAGGGAACCATCCGACTGGAGCACAGCTGTGGAAGAGCGTCCCGCAGAAACCGCCGCGACATTGTCTAGTACTTTCTTCGGCGATCGTCTATCTACCGTTGAGCCAGTGCCCAGCTGCCCACACTCATTCCGTCCCCACGTCCACAGAGAGCCGTCCGACCGAATCGCGGCGGTGTGAAAGCCCCCTGTGGAAACCGCCACGACATCGTCCAACACCTTCACCGGCAATACTTTATCTGCCGGTGAGCCGGTGCCCAGCTGCCCATAATTATTCCCACCCCACGTCCACAAGGAACCGTCCGACTTGATCGCGGCGGTGTGAACTGACCCGGTGGAAACCGCTACAACGTCCTCCATTACCTTCACCGGCGTAGAGCTGTTGTTTGTCGTACCGTCGCCCAGTTGCCCGTAGTTATTTGCACCCCATGTCCATAGAGATCCGTCTGCCTTGATCGCGGCGGTGTGTGCGTCACCGGCGGCAACCGCTTGATACACGCCCGGCTGTCCCATATCATATGCCGCTGCGGGAATCGCCGGAATGAGCGGCAAAAGCAAAAGAACTGCTGTCATGAGAGGAAGTAGTTTCTTTTTCATAATGATACCCCCTTTTAAAAAACGGAAAAATGTGTCATAACCTTTTTCAAAACGGAAAACCCTGTATTCTGCGGGCAGCAGAGCAAAAAGGACGCGTCTATCATTTTAACTTCACTATAAGTATAGTTTACCATATTCTTGTAGTTTTGTAAATAGGAAGCACGCGGGCATTTGTTGCAATGGCAGGTCCTGCAAAAAGAGGATTTACGCAAAAAAGACTGTATGGAACGGCACCCATACAGCCTTAATGTGATTTGTTATTGCAGTTTTTCCACCATTCTTTGGAATACTGCCGCCGCCTCCGCGCGGGTGACATTTGCCGCCGGAGCAAAAGTACCATCCGCGTTGCCCTGCAAAATCCCCATAAAGGAAGCCCAGGTGACAGCGTCCCGCGCATAATCTGAAATACTGTCGTTATCTGCATAGGCAAGCACGCCGCGGCCCGTCACCAAATGCCCTTTGTGCTGCGCATAACGCTGCAAAATGGCCGCCATCTGCTCCCGCGTGATACTTTCGTCGGGCGCGAAATGATCTTCCGAAACGCCGTTGACGATGCCGTAATAATGTGCCCAGGAAACCGCGTCCGTGTAATAGTCGCCAAGCGAAATGTCGTCGAAGGTGGGTGAAACCGTCGTCACCTTTTCCCGCGCCATGCGGTACAGCATGGTCACAAACATGCCGCGCGTCACGTCGGCGTCGGGCGCAAATTCCGTACCGCTCACGCCAGACATCATGCCGTATTGAAAAACATATCGCACCGGCTTGTAATACCAAGCGTTCCGGGGAACGTCGGCAAAGGGCAGCTCTGATATATTGTCGGGATCTTCCGGCAGCGCCCGCAAAACCGGTCTGCCGAAGGATTCACGCATTATCCAAATGTCGGCAAAATCCCAGCCCGCAAACGTGGACTGCTGCGCAAACGCGTCTTCGCTGATTGCCGCGGAATCCCCTGCGTCCGTGTCTGCTGCTGTGCCGTTTACCGTCACCGCGCCGGTGAGATAATAACAGCCGGATACCGCGCCGGTGTTTTCGCCCGCCACACCGCCGGTCAGTTGCGTGCCGCTCACTGCGCCGGCGTTGTAACAATTTGCGACGGTGCCGATGTTTTCGCCCGCCACGCCGCCGACTGTATTGGAACCATTGACTACGCCGTCATGATAACAGTCTGTGACTGTGCCGGCGTTGTCTCCGACTACGCCGCCGATTACACTACAGCCATCAATATCGCCGATGTGATAGCAGCCGGAAACGGTGCCGGTGTTTTCGCCCGCTACGCCGCCGCAAACGGACCGGGCGATTACGCTGCCGCTGGGAAAACTGGCGGAGATGTCGCCGATGTGGCAGCAGTCCGTAACAATGCCGCCTCTATTCTCGCCCACCACGCCGCCGACTTTGTTGGAACCCCGGACGGAACCTTTATAAGAGCAGTTTGTCACTGTGCCGATTGAAAGCCCGACGATACTGCCGGCAGTGAGACTGCCAATAACGACGCCTTCCACGTGAAGATTTTGAATGGTTCCGCAACTAGCACCGAACAATCCGGCATATGCAATGGTGTAGGATTGATTATTGATATACAAGCCTGTGATACTATGACCGTCTCCGTCAAAGGTGCCGGCAAAATGGGGGGAATTGTGGTCGAAAAGACCAATGGGCGTCCATTGGCTGTCCACTCTGCCGCCGAGATATATATCCGCTGTCAAAACGATGGTTTTGCCTTCGTAGGTATTGCCGTAATTAACGCTGTCGCGAAACGTCTTTAGACCGAAACTGGAAGAAATGTAAATGGGAAGATCTGCCACGCCGCACTCCGGAGCGCGGCGCAAAACCGGTCTGCCAAGCGACGGGCTGATAGTCCATATGCTGTGAAACGTCCAATCCGCAAAGGTGGCTCTTTCAGCAAACGCGGCTTCGCTGATTGGCACAGCGTCTCCCGCGTCTGTGTCTGCTGCTGCGCCGTTTACCGTCACCACGCCGGTGAGATAATAACAGCCGGATACCGCGCCGCTGTTTTTTCCTACCACGCCGCCGGTCAGTTGCGTGCCGCTCACTGCGCCGGCGTTGTAACAATTTGCGACGGTGCCGATGTTTTCGCCCGCCACGCCGCCGACTGTATTGGAACCATTGACTACGCCGTCATGATAACAGTCTGCGACCGTGCCGGTGTTTCTGCCGGCGATACTGCCGACCACAGCGCTGCCGTTGGTATCGCCGCTGTAATAGCAGCTTGTGATGACGCCGGCGTTTAACGCGGCAATACCGCCGACCTGTGTGCCGCCCTGCACGTCGCCCGCCACGCCAAGATTTTGAATGGTTCCGGTATTGTAACCAAACAGCCCCTGCCCATCTGCGGTGTTATGGATATATAAGCCCGTGATTTGGTGTCCGCCGCCGTCAAAAATACCCGCAAAAGGCTTGTCCACGGAGCCAATGGGCGTCCATTGATTTTTTTCATCGCCGCGGAGGTCAATGTCCGCCGTCAGCATGACGGTGACGCCGGCGTAGTCGTTGCCGCGATTGACTTTATCCTCAAAGGCGCGCAGCGCCGTGCGGCTTTCGATGAACAACAGGGCGCCGCTGGCTTCCGGTATCGTCTGCAAAACCGGTCTGCCAATCTGTGTATCCAGCGTCCAGGTATCCGCAAAATCCCAATTTGAGAAGGTGGACTGCTGCGCAAACGCGGTTTCGTGGATTGCCCCGGAATCCTCCGTATCTGTGTCTGTTGTTGTGCTGTCCCCCGTCACTGTCCCGGCAAGATAATAGCAGCTGACAACATCGTCGCTCCCTGACCCTGTTATGCCGCCGATGTGGGAAGTGCCGCTAACCGTGCCGATATGATAGCAGTTTGTAAGTACGCCGGAGTTTCTACCTGCCACGCCGCCGGTGTAGGAACTGCCATAGACGCCGCCAATGTGATAGCACTCCGTCATTATACCCTGCCACGCCACCAGTGTATTCATCGCCGCCGACCGTGCCGGTACTGTAGGAGGTTGTGATAATGCCGTGATGATAACCGATCATGCCGCCCACGTTTTCGGCGCCGCTGACGGTACCGGAATGAGAACAGCCGGACAGCGTTCCATATTCATGGTATCCCACCAGGCCGCCGACAGAGTCAAAACCGCTGACAGTACCGGCAAAAGAACAATTTGTAATCGTCCTCAGGCTTCTGCCCGCAATTCCGCCGATATAGGAATAACCGGAGACAAAACCTTCCACCGCGAGATTTTGAATCGTTCCCATGTTCTCGCCAAACAGTCCCTGATAATCGCTGTCCGGTTGATTGATATATAGACCGCTGATGGTGTGCCCTTTACCGTCAAAGGTGCCTGAAAAAGGCTTGCTTGGGTAACCGATGGGTGTCCATTGATTTTCCTCGCCGCCGAGGTCAATGTCCGCGGTGAGGGTGACGGTAACGCCGTGATAGTCTTCACCGCTGTTTACGCTGTCGCGGAAGGCTTCCAGCTCGGCAAGGGTGGAAATGGTCAAAACCTCTGCCGCCGCGGGAATCGCCGGAATGAGCGACAAAAGCAAAACGACCGCTGTGAAAAAACAAAGTGCATTCCGTTTCATAAAAATCTCCCCCTTTTTGGACAAAAAATGCACAGGATATGTACCTGCGCACGAAAACGCAGCCATGAAGTTTTCGCAATTTGGCTTGTCCGACAAGCCGTTTCCAATCAAAGCATACGTTGTGAAATAGTACCTATAGTTTACCATATTCTGATTGTTTTGTAAAGAGCAAACTAAAAGTGTAATAAAACTTTAATTATTGCCGGGGTGCGGCTGAGGGATACCAAGATTCGGTTTTTCACGCAGCATATGCCGTTCGTGGTTTTTCTTGCATTTTCGTCAAAGGTATGCTATACTAGACGCATCGTGACAATGATGCGAAATGCATTACAAATGAAAAAAAGGTGGCGATTCACATGGGATTTGTTTCAGAATTTAAAACATTTATCGCGCGGGGAAACGTAATGGACATGGCGGTTGGCGTAGTCGTGGGCGGCGCGTTTAAGAGCATTGTGGATTCCCTGGTGGCGGACATCATCATGCCTGCCGTCAGTCTGCTGACGGGTAAAATCAACATTGCAGCGCTGGCGGTTCAGATTCCCAATCCACTCAAAACGGACGAGATATTGATTAGTTTGAATTATGGAAACTTCTTGCAGCAGATTGTAAATTTTCTCATTATCGCGTTTACCATTTTTCTCGGTGTCAAGGGCATAAATGTCATGCATGAGCGGATGCATAAAAAGCAGAAAGCGGAAGAAGCAGCGGAGGTTGCCGCAGAGCCGGAGGTATCCTCAACGGATGCGCTGTTGATAGAAATCCGCGACCTGTTGAAGCAGGAAACAACGGCGGCGCCCGAAGAGGATTGAGCGCTGCGGAGGAAAACGGCGCTGTAGCGTTTGGCAGAGGAGCGCGCGGGACTGACAAAATGCCGCACGGGGAAACCCCGTGCGGCGTTTTTTTGTACCAATGCAGTTTTACACCAGCGTGACATGAGAATCTTGCAGCAGGTAGTTCATCTGCAAAATATACCCGATGAACTGCGGGCCCGCCATGAGCTGGCCGAAAAACGGTTTGCCGTAATCGGAGGAGCCGTTCAGCAGGGCGGCGAGTTTTTCCCTGTCACACAGGGTGAGAATGGGCGCGTTGGGATCGGAAATGACACCGTCGAGCAGCGTTTTTGCTGCTTCCTCGTAATGCGGGTTGTGCGTTTTGGGATACGGGCTTTTGCGCCGCAGCCGCACATCTTCCGGCAAAATACCCTTTGCCGCTTCCCGCAAAATGTTTTTGGAAACGTTGTCTTTGTTCTTCATTTCCCAGGGGATATTCCACACATATTCCACCAACCGGTGGTCGCAAAACGGCACGCGCACCTCCAAGCCGCTCGCCATGCTCATGCGGTCTTTGCGGTCCAGCAGATTGGTCATGAACCAGTTGATGTTCAGATACGAAATTTCCCGGCGGCGTTTTTCCTCGGCATTGTCGCCGTCAAAGGCGGGCACCTCCGCAATGCTTTCCTCATAGCGCATACGGGAGTAGCCGTCCAGGTCGAGCGCGTCGCGGACACTATCGCGCAAAATGTTGTTGCGCAGCGACAAGTCGTAGCACCACGGGAACGCGGGCGTTTCAAACGCATGTTTTTCACGGAACCACGGATACCCGCCGAAGATTTCGTCCGAGCATTCGCCGGACAAAACCACGGTGTGCCGCTTTTTCACCTCGCGGCAGAAATACAGCAGTGACGCGTCCACGTCCGCCATGCCGGGCAAATCCTTTGCCAAAAGCGCTTCCTCCAACAGATCAGTCAGCGCATGGTTGGGACACATCAGATAGGTATGGTCCGTGTGAAATTCCTCCACCATGCGCGGCACCCACTGGTCGTCGCTGTCCGGCTGAAAATGGGACGCTTTGAAATATTTCTTGTTGCCTTCATAGTCAAAAGAATAGGTGGACAGCCGGGCGCCGTTTTTTGCCATTTCCATTGCGCCGATGGCGGTGATAATGCTGGAATCCAACCCGCCGGATAAAAAGGTTGCGATGGGAACGTCGGAAACAAGCTGCCGCTTCACTGCGTCGTAGACAAGCGACCGCACCGTTTCAATGGTCTCCTCATAGCTGTCCGTGTGCGCGTGGCTGTGAAGCGACCAGTATTGGTGAATGGTTGTGCCGCTCGCGTCAATGACCATATACCGCGCCGGACGCAGTTCCAGCACGTCCTTAAACACGCCGACGCCCTGCGTTCTTGCGGGACTTAGCGCAAACAATTCGCGAAGACCCGTCCGGTCCAGGATTGGCGCAATCCCGGGATATTCAAACAGGGATTTGAGCTCCGACGCAAAAATGGTGACGTCATTTTTTTGCAAGTAGAAAAACGGTTTCACGCCGAAGCGGTCACGGCAGGCAAAAACACGCCGGCGCATGGAGTCCCATATCACAAAAGCGTATATGCCGTTGAGCCGCTGCGCGCAAGCCTCGCCATAGTGTATGTACAAATACAGCAGCACCTCGGTGTCGGACGATGTTGTCAGTTCATAGCCGAGGGACAGCAATTCGCGGCGCAGGTCGTCCGTGTTGTAAAGCTCGCCGTTGTAGGTAATGACAAATTCATGTCCCTGGAACGTGCGCTTCATGGGCTGCAGCCCGTTTTCCACGTCTATGACCGCCAGCCGGCTGTGCGCCAGCACAGCATGTTCGCCCGCCCATTCTCCCCAGGTGTCGGGACCGCGGTGGCGCAGCTTTTTTGCCATCCGATGGGCAATCATCAGGTTTTCTTGCTCCTTGCGGAGCAGGTTTGTCTCAAAATTTAAAAATCCACATATTCCGCACATATCAAA
>CBCTHD010000067.1:0-8862 GCA_965146615.1 uncultured Clostridia bacterium | reverse complement strand
GACGGCGCGATCAGCCGCCCGGCTCCAATCCATATATTCTTAGTCTAAAATGGAACAAACTACCTTCGCGACTTCCGCTTTGGTGGTGGCGTTCCACGGATTAAAATACCCCTGCTCGTCTCCATTCAACACTCCGACGCTCTCCAGGTAACTTACCGCTTCCTTTGCCCAGTCTGCAATCTCGCTGCTGTCCAAGAATGCGCTTTCTGTCTCCCCTGTCTGCTGCGGATTCAGCAATCGGAAAATAATCGTCGCCATGTCCTGACGGCTAATCGTCTGACCAATGCCAAACGCCGAATCCGATACCCCTTGAATTAAGTTCATTTCATATGCTTTTACCAGGTACGGATAATACCAGGCATTTACTTCTACATCCATAAAGGGCAATGTGGTATCCGTTTCCAAGTCTACCTTGTCGCCCAATGCACACACCAGGATTTTCACAAATTCTTCTCTGGTTGCCGGTGTATTAGGCATGAAAAGCCCGTTCTGATCGCCGGAAACAGCGCCCACCTCTTTGAGTTTTGCCACATATGGCACTGCCCACTGTGCATCTGCCATATCGACAAATGGTAGGTCTGTATCCGTTGCCGGCTGCTGATCTGTTGTTGGCTGCGAGGTCGACGGTGTTGTTGGAACAACTGCCGTACCGCCGCCGCTTCCACTGCTGGTACCACCGGAACCGCCGCTTCCACCGCCGCTTCCACCGCCTCCACCACTACCGGAAGAAGTTCCCGTTTTCAGTACGGAATACGTTCTGGACTTTTGCGCCGTAGTCGCACCGTCCGCAGAACAGGTTATGGTAATATTAACTGGCTGGTCGACCGACGCCTGGCGTGTTACCTGCACAATCCACGCTTCGCTGCCTTTTGTCACCTGCACTGCTTGTGTATTGCTGCTGGACACTTCCACCGTGCAGCCGCTCGCACCTGTCAACGGTACAGTAAAGCCCTCTGTTAAATAGAAGTTTGTGGGAAGACCCGCCATAATACTTTCCAAATCTGTCTGCGGATCAGAACCGCCAAGCACGTTGCCGCGTGCAACAGTGAGTTCTGCTACCGCAATGGGATCATCCGTAAATTTCGTAAAGCTAAAGCGGACATAGGTTGCTGTCACGGCGTCATCTAACACAATATCCTGCAGTGCGCCGACGCCCTCCAACTGTGCCACCTCTGTCCAGCGGCTTCTATCGCTGGAAATTTCCACAACTGCCGTTGCAATGTTGTAAGCACCGTTTACTTGCTGTTCCTGTATTATGATATGGTCAAATGTAACTTCTCCGCCGAGATGAAACATAATTTCTGTTGCGTCACCAAATCCATTCGTAATAAATGCAGATAGCGGTGAACCATCAACCGCATTCTCCAAGCTGCTGCCTTCCAGCGGCTCTGCATTGCAATAGATTGCTTTGTCAGCATTTATGCCAAGTTCACCGATTTGTGGCACTTGCAGCACAATCTGCGCCTGTGCATTCTGCTCCGGTGCGTCTATCAAATAGAGTTCTGCCGTCAATGTCACGGTATCCGCACCATCACCATATGTACGTGTAACGGTTCCGTCCAGTGCAATAATTTCCGGTGCAGAGCTGGTCCAGTTGCTGCCAATTCCCTTCAACGGTTTAGTACTCAGCGTCACATTTTGCGTAACCGCAGTCGCCGGCTGCGTTGTCACCATGGCAGCGCTCACCTGTGAAACAATCATTTGCAGCAATGAATCCTGATCGCTTCCAACTGTGGAGCAGCTTTCTACATTGTCCAGCGTTCCTGTAGCCGTCAATTCCACCGTTTTCAGGTTTGCGCCCTCTGGCAATGGCTGTCCTGTCGCCAATACGTTCCCGTTTACTTTAATTTGCAGCGTTTGATTTTGCAAATCTGCAACAAAGTCTAGGAAGAATCGTTGATTTCCGCTGTCCGATACGGTATAAGCCCATGATCCATTGTATTCCAGACCCCAGTCATTATTTGCAGCAGTGATGTTCGCCGCAAAGACAACCTCGTCTTTCTCATTCAAAAAGCGTATTGCACCCGCACTAGACGGCGTAAATTCCATTTGGAAAGCAACATAACGGTCATTACAAAATGCCGGCGAAATCAATGCAACTGTAGTACTGCCGCCCGCTACCGTTAGTTTTTCATTTTCCAACTGCGCCGTCCCGCCAAATGTCCAATTTATATCCTGTGTATAAGTATCATCCTCAAACGTTTCCTCTACAAAATAATGTAGGCCCTGTCTTTGTCCCAGCACATGTATCATAAACCCTTTAGAACGCATACATTCACCTGATTTTGTGATAAGCGCATAGAGTTGCACCATCTCATCCGCGCCAACCGGGCGATTGACGGTGCCTGTCTGTGGATCAAGCAACTCCGTGTTGCTGGAGACCCACTCAATTTGTGCTCCCGTCTGCGCATCCACCGTCGGCAGTTGATTGATATATGTCAGCGCTGCTAAATCATCACCGCTCACCGTTTCCGCAGTAAGGTTGTTTGCTGCTATCGTAGTATCCCACGTCAAATTTTCTCCAAGTGTAAATGTAAAATCTTTGGTTGTTTGTGATAGACCTTTTGCTATCATAGCAGTCAAAGTTACTTCTGTATTTGCGTTCGGCGCCGTAATGGTCGCTATTCCAGTGTTGGAAATAGCAACCAGACTACTGCTGCTAGTCCAGGTGATGCTGCTGCCCATTGCTCCATGTGTCGGTAGTTGAACTGTTCTATCATTAGCTAGAATCTCCCCTACTTCCAACACCTTAGCATCAAACTCTACAGCCAATAATGTTTCTTGGTCCACTTTACGGCTCAGAACTAATATTTGAAAGGTCTTCGTTTCTGTCCTTGGCTGGTCGTCTCCCTCTTCTTCTGTATATTCCGTTAACGTTGCTGTCAGTGTAACGGGCATATTAACCTCTTCCGCTCTTGTCACAGCACCAGTAGCAAGGTCGACAACGCCCTCTGGCTGTGCACTCCATTCGACTGTCGTACCAAACGGCAATTCTGTCGGCAGATACAAGCTATTACGAACTTCCTGTGCACTTTGCCCACTTAAAACGACCTCTTCCGTCAAAGAGTAACTATCTGACTCAAAAGCACTGGTAAGTTGTTTTTTGACCGTTACACCACTGATTGTCACGCCAGATTTTCCTGCTGTATCCGAAGAAGCGCCCTTTATGGAGGTACTTTCCAGACCGTCAATTGTGCCGCTGCCTGTCATCGTCAGATTAGCGCCAAACAACACATAGCCCTCGCTGTCTTTTTCCAAAGCAGCATATCGTGCAGCATAATTGGAAGACGTGATACTGCTATCCGCACCTGATGCCCCTGTCGGTGTCCCCTTCAAATAAATGCTTACGGTATTATTATCCGCATCAATCACAAATTTGAAACTCAACAGCGCCGCTGTAGCATTAAATTCTCCTGTCCCGCGGAATTGAAACGGATATGTAAAACTAGGATATACAGTAGACGCCATATTACCGAAATGGTTTCTGCTAATCCGTAATCTCGCTGTACCTCCACTTGTTAAATAAAGGAAATAGCTTCCGCGGTATGCCTGCAGCGTATCAACATAGACGGTGTAAACACCCTCTTCTAAACTGGGCAAAACCCGCGTCATAGTAACATCTGCACCAGCATCCTTATTGACACGAATGATACTAGGTGCGCCGTTATACAGTCCTGTTGTGACATCATCACTGCTCGGCATGATATAATCCGCTTTCAACTCTGTTTCGTTTGCATAAGCTGGCTGTTCCAGAAGCGTCGCCCAACCATAATCCGGTGTGGGATTGTCTGTCTCTTCCGAGATGACTTTCACCGTAAACTCTTTTATAGCTTGCCGCGACACACCGCCTACTTCATTCATTTCCGCCGTCAGTTTTACAGTTGTATCCACTTTTTGCGGGCGAGTCACAGCTCCGGTATTCGGATCAATAATTCCCTGTGGCTCTGCACTCCAGGTTACAGTCGTACCGCGCAGCAACGTCTGCGGCAAATTTAGCGCTTCGCGCACCTCTTCTTTTTCCTGACCGTTTAAAATGGTTTCTTCTGTCAAAGAATCTGCATCTAAAGTAAATATATCAAGATCATTGACTTTGTATACCTGCACTTGCTCCACCTGCAGCCCCGTCTGATTCGCCTTGTCATAAGATGCAGAACCCGCTGCACTCTGGAACATAATTTGATTGATGGTATTTCCTGCACCGATGTCCACAGCTTCCTCACGGAATAGTACATACCCCTCATTATCCGTTTCCATGGCAGTATATTGATCTTGATTGTTTGTCGGCGTCCCTTTTAAATAAACCAGAATCCGTCCTGTATCCGCTATATAGATGAATTTATATTGCAGCAGCGCTCTGCTGTCATTGAAATCCGCCGTACAACGAAATTGGCAAGGGAAGGTGAATCCGGCATATTGTGCAGACTGCATATTTCCAAACCAGTTTCGATTTATTGCCAGGCGCGATTCCCCATTTTCCATCAGTCCAACGGTATACAGGCTCTGATATGCCTGGCGAACGTTTGCATAAATCGCCCATACGCCGTCTGTCATCTCCGGTAAATTTCTGGTAATCGCCACTGTTTCGCCCGCAGCTACACCGGTACGAACAATCGTCGGTTTCCCATCTGTCAAACTCACTGTAGCATCTGTTTCAGAACCCGTCACAGTATAGTCCGCCAGAAAATCTTCCTCACTATCATAGGTCGTCTGATTGAGAGCAATATCCTTGGTTGCAATTACTGTCAATTGGAACGTGACATCTTCTGTCCGTGGTGATTCCGCCGTGTCCTCTGTCAAATGCGCTGTGAGTGTTACATCTACACTCCCGCTCTCCGGTGGGGTTATCTCTCCAGTATCCGTGTCAACAACGCCGCTGGGCTCTGCCTCCCATGTCACTTTCGTGCCACCGGAAAGCGTCTGGGGTAAATTCAGGCTGCCTTGAACAGCTGTTTTATCCTGTCCGTTTAAAATCACATCTTCCGTTAAAGAATCCTTATCCGCTTGGAATATATCATCAACTTCCCTTACGATACGAATAGATTCCACCGTCATTTGTGAATTAGCCGGTGAAGCTAATGTTGACTTCTCCAGATTAAACGCAATTTTAGCAACCACTCCGCTGCCCACCATAGGCGCATTTTCCAATATGGTGACATAACCCTCTTCGTCCGTTTCTCCTGCGGCATAATCCGCTAAGAGACAACCCGATGGATTTTTTGTCGCATTAGACGGAGTTCCATTTCCATAAGTACTAACTGTCCCTGCATCGGCATCCACAACCATTTTTAGGCTGAACAACGCTTTTTCCTCAGACGCCGCCCCTGTGTTACGAAATTCCGGTCCCCATGTCTGAACCGAACCATCCGCAGCTTTTTGTACCTGAATATCTCCATAGAACGAGCGATATATCCGATATTGATTGGTACCGTTCGCATCTTGTAAATAGATTCTATAGTTTCCCTGGTATATCTGTTTCGTATCAATATATATTGTATATTTTCCGCTTTCCAGCGTCGGAATCTCCTGTGCCATTACAACGGTGCCACCTGCGTTTGTAGTTCCCAGCCGTTTGAGGCTTGGTTTGCCGTCCTGCAACAGCATTTCTCCTGAAGATTCAGATTCTCCGGTTGTTGTATATACATTCTTCGCCTCTGCAAGTGTATCAAATGAATCCTGTTCCAATAAAGTGACCCACCCGGAAGCTGCACTGCCAGTTATCGCTGTCGCAGATACTGTCATAAGCGCCGTAAGCAGCAGACATAATAGGCGTTTATATTTCATCGTTTTTCACCTTCTTTTTTAATCATTTCCCTATTTTACAACAACGACCGCTTTAATACTATTGCTTTCTTCATAAACAAACATTTCTTCGTCCAGCCCTGCCGTAATATCGTAAATACTAATGACACTAACTTCTTTTGTCGTTGTATCATATTGATAGATATACGGGGTGTTTCGCGCATTAATGTCCACGGTTTCCGTCTGAGAACCACTCTGATTGGTTTGAATCGTCACACGATGCACCCGACGGTAGTACTGCATATTCAGTTCATCATACTCAATATCCACAATTCTACCATAAATCTGTTTGCCGCTGCTTTCATCCTTGCCATACACCGGATTATTTTTCACATTTTTCAATACTTGAACATTGTCAATCTGGTCTAACTGGTTAAGCGAATAGAAAAACACGTCTCCAACCTGTAGATTTTCCACGTTATTACGGCGGGTATCATCCGAATATACTTCCGCCGAATTATATGTCATCTCTTTCCCTTCACTATAAAATGTAATCTTTTTCACCTGTGTCAGATCATCAGTGGTGGTTGTCGTGATTTTAGATGCAACTGCGATTTTACTGAGTGAGTTAATGACACCTGGTGCATAATAATCCATCGTAATAGCAACCACAATTGCCCCTGCTACGTGTGTTTTTTCATCTACATCATATGCTAAGGCAGAATAACGCTGACCATTGTTCAACTCCATTGTGGACAAATAATCCAAATCCTGTTCCACCGGTGTATCGTTTGCCGACACACAAATTACTTTCGTCGTATCATCAACTGCAAACACACGGTTGTTCAGTCCGCCAAACACCTTTTCATATGCATTATAGTAAACATATTCACCAATGCCTTCCTTTTCCGGAGACTCAATCCGGGTAATTTCCCCATTTGCGTTGGTGTTGTACCGAATGAGTTTGTTAACATCTAACGAAAAATAGCTTATCGCTTCGGCTTGTGATTTCTTGCTTCCATTAATCGTCATTCCCGATGCCGCATTTAATACAATGACCTCTTTGTTTTGCACCTTCAAAATAGGTGTTGTCGTAACGTTATCTTCGTCAGAATCATCAATTTCGACATCTTCACGAATGGGACCGCCCACACAAATTTTCAGCTGTAAGCTACCTAAGCCGCCGGAATTGCCGACCTCAACCACATAGCCATATTCCGCTTTTGTTTCACCTTTTTCCAAATCTGCAATCTTGCCTTGATAGTTCAGGTACACAATTACACTATCTCCCGGCTGTGCATCGAACGTTTTCCCATCTTCAAACGCATACGCTACGCCGTCAATTACCATACTATCATCCTGAAGTTCGTCCACTTCGCCCTCGGCACGGTCATCCGATACCCGCAGCTGCAATGTGTTTTTATCGCCGCTGATGCTGGCAGAAACAATGTCATCCTCTTTGATGTCACTGAATGCAATGGTTTCACCTTTTGCATTGCGAATATCATAAGATTTATCACGGTCATCTTCATCATAGACAACTTTGTTATCCCCAAAAATCGTTTGACCTTTAACCAGTGTCAATCCTCCGGCATTGATGTGATCTACTCGTGCGGATTCAAATTCTTCAATGAGAATTACATCATACACTTCATCGCCCGTATTGTCAATAACCGTCACCGTTCCATTTTGAATTTCAAAAATAGAATCGTCAGATTCTAGCACATGGCTGCTGTTGTAGACAAACGTTGCCTGGTCTCCGCCCAGTGTAACATAATTATTGCTTTTGCCCGTCTCGTTGTCGTAATATTGCAGACGGCTCTTGTTAAACATCTCGATGTCACTTGCATCAAAACGCATCACATTCGTGTTTTTGGATGCTTTAATAGCGCGAATTACCAGCCGGTCTGCACTGTCCGTCTCGGAATAAAAATCAACTTCCTGTCCTATGTAATCAGCAGCATTGGTGTTGCCCACTTTATAAATGGTTCCTGCAATTTGCACTTCATCATCTTGCATACCAGCAACCGGGCTTTCCAACCAAATAAGGCTGTTTGCCGTCACAACGCCTCTTTCTTTATACAAGTTGCCTATTACATTATCATTTTCCAGTCTGTCCCGCAGTGTATCGCCCTTTACCACTTCATAGCCCGCTGATCCATTACTTGTAATCGTCATGCCCATTTTATCAATGTCCAAAGCATTATATAGCATTTTTGCGAGCATTCCGCGTGTAAATGGTTCCGCAATGGTAGCTCCTTTTGTCAGCCCTATGGTAGACGCTGTTAAGGTATATCCACCCGGATATCCGCCATTTTGCTGTGCAACCGGTTCATATCCCAAAATAACGACCAGCACCTTAGCTGCCTGTTCAAATGTTACCGAATCGTTGGGGCCAAACGTCCCTTCGGAATACCCTTGCATGTATTGCGCATTTACTGCGCCGTTGACATAACCATTATACCAAGCATCTACTTCCACATCGGGAAATAGCGTAACATCTTTATATAGCTCTGCAAATTCTTCCATTCTTGTTATCCGCAGCATCATAGCTGCAAACTCTGCCCGCGTCACTTGGTCCTCTAAATGCATTTCCCCATTTTCATCTCCCAACATAATACCAAGCGATGTCAGATCAAACAGTTCCTTTTCCATGCCTGTATCTGCCAAACTCGGGATTGTTCCTAGTAGCATACAAAACATAAGCAGGCATAGGATTCCCTTTTTTGCCGTTCTCGCCATAATCAACTACCTCCAAATTAAAAATATAATACTTTATAATGCTATTATACCAGCAGCTTTTTTTCAAAGCAATGTGCACTTTCTCACTTTTTCTGTGCAAATTCTTAAAACCAAGAAAACGGTTTCCAATGCTCTCATTTTATGGTTATACAATCAAATATTTCTTAGCCACGCTTGCCCATACTTTGTTCTTTACTTGTCCACTTGCTTATTTATGCAATGTCTCACGCACATTTGACCCACCGCTTTTGTATCGCCATTTCTTTCCAGTTCACTTATTACATACCTGTTTAGTGTGATTTTTATTCAAAAAAAATCCGCCTCAAAACAGCGGACTATATATTTTTTTCTCTAAAATTTTTTGAATCTGCTGCGGTGTTT
>CBCTHD010000066.1:0-8870 GCA_965146615.1 uncultured Clostridia bacterium | reverse complement strand
CATCTGTCTCCGATACAGCCGGTGCAGGTGCCGCCACAGACTCTGCCGCGGGCTGTGGCACAGCAGCTTTTTCCTGTTTCTTTGCTTTTCTCTCACTCAGCATCAAGCATTTATGCATAATGACAATGACGCCCCAAAGAATAATCAAAATCGCAAAAACGGTCAAAATTCCCTGGGCACAAATAACCAGCATTTCCGTCAGTTGTTCTGAACTCATTCCATTCCCTCCATTCGCTTTTCATCTAGGTGCTCTCAAGCACATTATAGCGGAATATTCCCGTGTTTTTTGGACGGACGCGTTTCACGTTTGCTCATCAGCATTTCCAGCGCACTGATGATACGCGGACGTGTGGAATCAGGTTCAATGACATCATCTATATAACCACGTTTTGCCGCTTCATACGGATTGGCAAATTCATTGCGGTATTCTTCGATTTTCGCCTGCCGTGTAGCAACCGGATCATCTGCTGCTGCAATGTCTTTCTTAAAGACGATGTTTGCCGCGCCGTCCGGTCCCATGACAGCAATTTCAGCGCTCGGCCATGCAAATACCATATCAGCCCCAACATGCTTGGAACTCATTGCAATATACGCGCCGCCGTATGCTTTACGCACAATCACGTTGATTTTCGGTACGGTTGCTTCACTATATGCATACAAAAGTTTTGCTCCGTGACGAATAATGCCGTGATGTTCCTGATCTACACCCGGCAAATAGCCCGGTACGTCGGTCAGTGTCACCAGCGGAATGTTAAACGCGTCGCAGAACCGAATGAACCGCGCTGCTTTGTCGGAAGAATCCACGTCCAAGGAACCTGCTGCTACCTTGGGCTGATTTGCAACAATACCAACTGTACGACCATTCATGCGTGCAAATCCAATGATAATATTCTTTGCAAACGCTTCCTGGATTTCCATGAAGCTGTCTTGGTCCACAATCTCCGCAATAACTTCTTTCATGTCATACGCTTTGCCGGCGTCATCCGGCACAATCGTCATCAATTTTTCACTGATACGGTTGAGGTCTGCTTCATCACATGCGTATTCCGGAGCGTCCTCCAGATTGTTGGACGGTAAGTAACTCAAAAGCTGTTTAATACCAGCGATACATGCTTCTTCTTCCGCATATTCAAAATGTGCCACACCGCTTTTTGTATTGTGTGCAGCAGCGCCGCCCAACTCGTCCGCCGTCACCGCTTCGCCGGTCACCGCCTGAATGACCTGCGGACCTGTGATGAACATCTGACTGGTCTTATCCACCATAAAAATAAAATCCTGAATTGCCGGAGAATATACCGCGCCGCCTGCGCAGGGGCCCATAATAACGGAAATCTGCGGAATTACGCCGGATGCGCTGGTATTGCGGAAAAAGATTTCCCCGAAGCCCGCGAGAGCGTCAATGCCTTCCTGGATTCTCGCTCCGCCGGAGTCATTGATACCAATGATGGGTGCACCCATTTTCACAGCCATATCCATGACTTTGCAAATTTTCTTCGCATGCATTTCTCCCAGAGAACCACCGATGACAGTGAAATCCTGTGCATACACAAATACCAGCCGTCCGTCTACCGTACCATATCCGGTAACAACACCATCTGCCGGTGCTTGCAGGTTCTCCATGCCAAATTTCGTGCCACGGTGTTCTACAAATGCATCCACCTCAATGAAACTACCTTCGTCAAGCAGCATTGCAATTCTCTCGCGCGCCGTTTTTTTGCCGGCCGCGTGCTGTTTGTCCTGCTTGTCCTTGCCGCCGCCCTGTTCCAAGAGCTGTCTGCGGTCTCTTAAGTTTGCGATTTTGTCGATAGTCGACATTTCATTCCCTCCTCTAAAGTAATATCCAATACTGATTACTTATAACGGTAGTAATGAGTATATATTACGCTATGGTCCTGGACAGAAATTTAACAATTTAAAACAGTTCAAAATCTTGCCCACTTTCACTATTCTACATAAATTCCTTTTTTCCTTCTTAAAAATATATTTTGTACTTATACGTCAAATATATTTTTTATATGCTCTGTTTTTTATGCAGTTTCACAACATAATTTCTTCCATTTTTCGAATAACACATGCGATGGAATCAGAATCACAGTTCCCACATATAAAATCAGCCTCTTTTTGATACGCTTCTTCTGCTGTTTCTGTTAAAAAACCATATTTTGCCTTTCTTACCATATCTATGTCATTCTCATTATCTCCGACCGCAATGATTTTATCCATTGAAAGTTCCAACATTGCCGCTAGATTCTCCAAAGCATTTCCCTTGCTGGTAAGCGGATGTAAGACCTCATAGTATTCCGGTGCACTTTGCACAAACGTAAATTGTTCCCACTGCGGACTGTTTCGGACCCGCTCACGCACCAAACACATCTTATCCGCCTGTACGATAAACATCAATTTTGCCCAAGGTTTTGGCACGGATTTGTAGTCCTCTACCCGAACGAGTTGTTCGTCCAATACAAAAGTCGTATTGAGTCTTCCTGGATTCGGTTGATACATATAAATTTTATGCCCCGCATAAATCTGGATACTGACATCTGGTATGTTTGCCAGTATATCGTCTGCGATATTGGTCACATTTCCCTCCAACAGATGTTGCCAGTGCGTTTTTCCCGTATCCAAATCGTAGATACAAGCGCCATTGTAGCAAATGATAGGCAAATCTATTTTCACCTGCTGCTGTATCTGTTTCACCCTACCCGGTATTCGTCCGGTTGCCAACGTAAATTTACCGCCTTCTTTTTGAAAATAAGCAATCGCTTCCCGGTTTTTCGGCGTAACATTCCATCGATGGTCAACCAAGGTCCCGTCAATATCACTCACCAATACATATCCTTGAAATTTCACAAGCGCCCTCCCTATAAAAAAGAGGATGACCAAAATCCGGTCATCCTGACAAGTTTATACAATTGCAAAACTAATTTCTCCACCGGCAACCATTTTTCCATCAACCGACGCTTTCACCTTCGCCTTGCCAATATTCATACGCATCTGTAACATTTCCGCCTCCAGCGTCAACGTGTCGCCCGGTTTTACCTGAGATTTAAATTTAAATTTATCAACCCCGACAAACATACCCAATTTTCCTTTGTTTTCTGGCAACGACAACACCGCCACCGCCCCAACCTGCGCCAGCGATTCCAAAATCAGTGCTCCCGGCATTACAGGATAACCCGGAAAATGCCCTTGGAAAAATGGTTCGTTAATCGTGACATTTTTCAGTCCAACTGCGCGTTTCCCTTCCTCAATTTCCAGTATTTTATCGACCAATAAAAACGGATACCGATGCGGGATCCGCTCCATAATTTCATTGATGTCTAACATTGTAACCCCTCCTACGAATATATGATTTTTCTGCGCTGCGTTTCATCAGGTAGGCTTTCGATATAGTCCAGCGCTCTGCCGGTTCCCTCTGCTACACAGGAAATGGAATCCTCCGCGATAAGAGAATTAATACCGGTACGTTGCTTTAGCAGAATGTCCATTCCCCAAATCAGGCTACCGCCGCCTGTCAATACAAGACCATTCTGACTGATGTCGGAAATAAGCTCCGGTTTAGTCCGCTCCAATACAGAATAAACTGCTTCCGCAATCTGCATCGCTGTTTCAATAGTTGCCTCCGCCATTTCCGTAGAGGTCAGCTCAATCGTCTTTGGCAGCGCCGTAATCAGGCAGCGTCCGCGCACTTCAAAGGTCCGTTCTTCTTCCATAGGCAACACACAACCGATATTCAGCTTTGCCTCTTCTGCGGTACGCTCCCCAATGAGCAAATTATATTTTTTCTTGACATATTTTACAATCGCTTCATCAAATTTATCGCCCGCAACTTTGATGGACTCGCGCACCACAATGCCGTTCAGAGACAATATCGCAATATCCGTCGTTCCGCCGCCAATATCCACAACCATAGATCCATTTGGTCTGGAAATATCCAATCCGGCGCCCAGTGCTGCCGCAACCGGTTCTTCAATGATCCGGACACGGCTCGCTCCCGCCTGTGTAACAGCATCAATTACCGCCCGTTTTTCCACTTCCGTCACACCGCTGGGCACACAAGCAATCGCCTTATAGCCTAATATGCCGGGTTTAATTGCTTTACGCAAGAATTCCCGCAACATTTTGCTGGTCAAATCATAATCGGAAATAACCCCGTCACGCAGCGGACGTACCGCCTTGATATGCTCCGGTGTTCTTCCCAACATTCGCTGTGCTTTATATCCTGTCGCAATTGCCGTCCCTTTACGGGTATCTACAGCCACCACAGAAGGCTCCCGCAGCACAACTCCTTTTCCTTTTAAATAAATCAACACAGACGACGTTCCCAGGTCAATTCCAACTTCTTTGATACCAAACACGCGCATTCGTCCTTTCTGTACACAGTCTCCCTGTGATTTTTCTCTATTTCGTTCAATCCTAATATCTCAAAATTTATTTTGCTGCAATCAATGCCATACTATTTTTATTATAGCTTATCTTTGTCGAATTTGCAATGCTTTTTTTCAATTCCGTGAGAATTTATCGAATAGTGCTGAAAAAAGCGATAAAAAGTGGGAGGTATTCTATACCTCCCACTATATCTATGTATGTTATTTTCCGGATATACCCTTTTATACGCCGGAGTAGGCAGAAAAACCGCCATCTACCGGGACAACAATTCCATTGACGAAACCGGAAGCCTTTTCATTCACCAAATAGAGCAACGTTCCCAACAATTCTTCTGCTTCTCCAAACCGGTCCATTGGTGTTTGAGACAGAATTTTTTGCGCCCGTGCGCTGTAGCTACCGTCTTCCTGAATCAGCATACCACGGTTTTGATTGGTGATAAAAAATCCCGGTGCAATGGCATTCACGCGAATACCCACCTTGGAAAAATGTACCGCCAGCCATTGTGTGAAATTAGATACCGCTGCTTTTGCGCCACTGTATGCCGGAATACGGGTCAGCGGACAAAATGCATTCATGGAAGATATATTGATAATGTTGCCACAACCGCGCTCCGCCATTGGTTTTGCAAACACTTGTGTCGGTAGCAGCGTTCCCAAAAAGTTCAAGTTGAACACAAATTCCACGCCTTGCGGGTCCAGGTCAAAGAATGTCATAATTTCCTCATTGCCCTTGATGTCTTCCGGCATCAGATAGTCCTTTGTGGTCGTTCCTTTGGGGTGATTGCCGCCTGCGCCGTTAATTAAAATATCGCAAACGCCAAAATCCGCTTCCACCGCTGCATGAACCTTTTGCAGTTCCTCCAGCTTTAACACATTCGTTGCGTATCCTTTTGCCGTGCCGCCGGCTGTTGTAATTTCATCTGCGACTGCCTGAGCCCGTTCCAAATTCAAGTCCAGAACGGCAACATTTGCGCCGCACTGTCCCAGCGCTTTGGCAAACATGCCGCAGAGCACGCCGCCGCCGCCAGTCACGACCGCTGTTTTTCCCTTTAAATCCAATTCAAATGGCAATTCCATATTGTTTCATCCTTTCGCTTCATTTTTTTCAATTGCTTCCCATAGTCCATTCAAATAAACCGCACCAAGCGCCCGGTCGTACAGTCCCAAACCAGGGCGGCCTTGCTCGCCCCAAATCATTCTGCCGTGGTCAGGCCGTACCGGTCCGTCAAATCCAACGTCGTGATATGCTTTCATGATTTCATACATATCCAGCGACCCTTTTTCGGACAAATGTGCCGCTTCTTCAAACGAATTGCCCTCCCGCAGCAGGACATTGCGGCAGTGCGCAAAGTGAATTCGACCCATGCTGCCAAACCGGCGAATCATCTCTACAATGTCATTGTCCGCCGACGCGCCAAGCGAACCGCTGCACAGCGTGAGTCCATTATACGGACTATCCACCAGCTTCAAGAACCGCTCTAAATTTTCCATATTTGTGATAATACGCGGCAAACCGAAAATCGGCCAGGGTGGATCATCAGGATGAATTGCCATTTTCACCCGCACTTCTTCTGCCACCTTGATGACACGTTCCAGAAAATATTTCAGGTTGTTCCACAAATCTTCTTCCGTGATTTCCCGATAGGCGTCCATTACCTCTTTTAGACTTTCCTTGGTGTAACTTGCATCCCAGCCTGGCAAAGATAACTCACCGTTCATGGGATCCATTTTTTCCACCTGCTCTGCGAAGTAAACCAACGCATTCGATCCATCCGGCAGCGGATGATCCAGTTCAGAGCGCGTCCAGTCAAATACCGGCATAAAATTATAGCATACCACGCGAATATCTTCCGCTGCCAAATTGCGCAGCGTCTGGCAATAGTTGTCAATCAGCCGTTCTCGGGACGGTTTACCCAGTTTGATGTCCTCATGCACCGGAACGCTTTCAATTACGCTCAGGTTCATTCCAGCGTCTTCTACTGTCTTTTTAAGCTCTGCAATTTTTTCCCGACTCCACACTTCTCCGACCGGAATATCATAAATTGCACTGACAATACCTGTCACGCCGGGAATCTGCCGGATTTTTTCCAGCGTTACCGGGTCGTCTTTTCCATACCACCGAAATGTCATTTCCATTTCGTTTCCCTCCTCTGTTACAGACTAAAATAAGTTTCTGCGTTTTTATAGCAAATACCTTCTATAATTTCTTTCAAATACTTCTGGTCATTGGGATAAAGTCCGTCTTCCACCCATTTACCAATCACGTTGCACAAAATGCGGCGGAAATATTCATGCCGCGCATAGGAGATAAAGCTGCGCGAATCTGTCAGCATTCCCACAAAATCGGACAACACGCCTAAATTTGCCAATGTCTTCATCTGATATTCCATTCCATCCATTTGGTCGCAGAACCACCAGCCGCTTCCAAGCTGCACTTTGCTTTTTGCATCACTTTGCTGAAAATTCCCTGCCATGGTCGCCAATACATATTGGTCTTTTGGATTGAGCGTGTACAAAATTGTCTTGGGCAGCAGGTTATCCCGATCCATTGCGTCCATCAGCTTTGCAAGAGGTTTTGCAATCTCATTGTCGTCAATGGAATCGAATCCCGTATCCGGCCCCAGTTTTTCAAACATTCTCGTATTGGCGCAGCGAATAACGTTCAAATGCATCTGCATCACCCAGCCGCGGCGGGCATATTGTTGCCCGCAGAACACCAAAAAGTGCGTTTTATAGGCTTCCTCTTCTTCCCGCGTCACTGCACCGCCTGCCAGCGCTGTGGCAAAAATGCGTTCCAGTTCTGCGTCGCCTGCTTCCCGGTAAGGAACATAACACAGTCCATGATCCGCGCAACAACAGCCCATTTTCCCGAAATAGTCCATCCGGTTTTGTATTGCCGTTAGGAAATCCGCATAGGTTTTGATTTCTTTTCCATATGCTTCCCCTAATTTTTGCACCCACGCAACAAATCCGGGTTTTTGAATTTCCACGCCGTTATCCGGGCGAAATGTCGGCAATACGTTCGCTTCCACACCGGGATTCTCACGAATTTGCGCATGCCATTGTAAATCGTCTGTAGGGTCGTCCGTTGTCCCTATCATACGCACCTTAGAATTTTTTAAAATGTTATGTACGTTGAAGTCCGCACTTGCTGTCACTTCGTTGGCTTTTTGATACACAAGCTCTTTCGTTTCCCGGCTCAGTTGTTCCGTCACGCCAAAGTACCGCTGCAGCTCCAAATGGCTCCAGTGATACAGCGGATTGCCAATTAAATACGGCATCGTCTCCGCATAGGCATAAAACTTCTCCCGGTCGGATGCAGTTCCTGTGATATATTGTTCTTCTATGCCATGCGAGCGCATCGCGCGCCATTTATAATGGTCACCGCCCAACCATACCTCTGTAATGTTTTCAAAACGTTTATTTTGCTGTATTTCTGCCGGATTCAAATGACAGTGATAATCAAATATCGGCTGTTCTTTTGCATAATCAAAAAATAACTGCCGTGCCGTCTCCGTCTGCAACAAAAAATTTTCGTCCATAAATGCCCTCACGCATTTTCCTCCTTACTTTCATAGTACCCATGATATAACCGCAAAGGGACGGGCACCCAACTGACCCCGTCCCCTTAGGCTCTTCATTCCTTATTCTTCTACAACAACACCCTTTTGCAAAATAACATTCGCGTAAAGTGCTTCTTCTCCTGTAGCAATCACGGCATACGCCTGTTTTGCCTTTTCATAAAAGGCAAAGCGTTCCACAAATTGAATTTGTTCTTCCGGTTTCCCGCCATGCTTGGCAATCAACTCTTTATAGGTATCCCAAATAACCGGCTTCACGTCATCGCCTTTTACCACTTCCATCAGCTGTACAGGCTGCTCTACGTACGGGTCGAGTGGAAAAAATCGCAAAATGGCATCCAAAATTTCCGGCACGTTGTGTCCATAATTTGCTGACGGAAAATTTCCGTCGGCAATGACAATTTGGTCACCATGTCCCATTTCCATCAAAATTTTCAGCAAATCAGGTGATAAAATTTTCGGTATTCCCTTTAGCATTGATACCGTTCCTCCCTTTATTTTCTATGATATCTTTGTCAAAACAGTTCTCTATAAGGTAACACGTTTTCCTGTTTTAGCAGACTGATAGATCCCGTCCACCAGACGGACAGCGGCAACGCCTTGCGCAATGCTTGTATAGTCGTCTGACTCTCCCTGCAACGCGCGATAAAACGCTTGGATTAAATTTCTGTGTCCGTTTCCCCAGTAGGCTTTTCCTGTTTGCGTAGATTTATTCGACGCCACTTCTTCCACCGTATCACCCTGTTGTAGATACAGTTTGTTATTCTGGAAACGCAACATTGCCTTTTCTAACACAATCTCCAAATCAAACGGTGTATTGGCACAATATCCATTGGTTGCAAAGAAATGCAAAATCTTTCCTTTTTTGGTATAGAGTGTCGCTTCCGCCGTATCTTCCACT
>CBCTHD010000065.1:0-8878 GCA_965146615.1 uncultured Clostridia bacterium | reverse complement strand
TAAATCTTTTTTCATTTTTTCCTAAAAAATACTTGACTTTTTATTTGCAGGCTTAATTTATGTGAACGTATCCGCAAAATGCCTCTACGCTCTACTGTCAATAGTACCGGCGGCGACGCTTTGGTTTTGTATTAATTCCAATAATGCCGCCCATAGCGCCAATCAACAGCGCCGTTATCAATGTCAAAACCCATTTCAATGAGAGAATCGGCGATGCGCCGGTCAACCATCCCAAAACGACCATCACCAAACCGTATATCCCTGTGACAATCGCCCCCGCCATCCAACCGCCGGAATGAGATTTACGCCCCGCAAGAAACGAAGCGACAAACATCACCACAACGCTGATGACAAACATGGTCGAGCGGACTGCTCCGATAGACAGCGGCGCTAATTTGTAAATGACTGCCAGCACCAGCACAGCCAATAGCGTGACAACAAATTCGAGTACAATGAGCGGCATACCCGACGCCGCGTGTCCGACCGTCTGCGGACCGAACACAGATGTTTTTCTGCTGTAAGGTTCCATGCGGGCCTCTCCTCTCTTTTGGATTCCTTATTTATCCTCCACGTATTTCAAAACGTCTTTAATCCCCCATTTTGCTACATGAATCGGCGTTTTATCAGGTGTGGACTCAATGATAAACGTGTCGTCTTTAATGCGGGTTACAGTACCATAGATTCCGCCGATGGTCAACACGTCGTCTCCAACCTGAATCGCATTAATCATATCTCTTGCCTGTTTGTCTTTTTTACGCTGCGGCCGAATAATCATGAAATAAAACACCACAAAAATCAGCACCAATGGAATGATCATTCCCAAAATGCCGCCCGCTCCACCTGTAGTTGCTGTTGCTGCCGCCGCATCTGCTTCGCCTTCTGCAAAAGCAGTCATGTAAAATAAATGTCCCATATTTTACCTTCTTTCTGTATTTTTCCTGTTTTGTCTGGCTAAAGTATTCAGATAACACTTATCCATATTATTTATTATACATACTTTTTCCAAATAATCAAGTCTTTTACGCCATATTTTTTCAAATCCCGTTATATTTTACGCATATATTGCTCCACCGCCCAGTTTTTATATGCTTCAAAACGCTGCTCCTCGATGGCTGTGCGAATTTCCTCCATCATGTGATTGTAAAAATAGAGATTATGCAACACGCACAAGCGCAGTCCAAGCATTTCACCTGCTTTAAACAGGTGACGGATATAAGCCCGCGAAAAATGCCGGCAGGCGGGACAACCGCAATCGGGATCTATCGGCAGCGGATCCCGTTCATATTTATGGTTGAGTATGTGCATGGTTCCCTTGGCGGTAAATAACATCCCATGGCGCGCATTGCGCGAGGTGATGACACAGTCGAAAAAGTCCACACCGCGCCAGACAGCTTCCAGAATATTGGCCGGTGTTCCCACCCCCATGAGATAACGCGGACGGTCCGCCGGCATGTGCGGCTCCACCATTTCAATGATGTGATACATTGTTTCCGCGCTTTCCCCGACCGCCAGCCCTCCTATGGCATAGCCCGGCAGGTCCAGTTTTGCAATTTCCTTCATATGGGATACGCGGATGTCATCGTAGATTCCCCCCTGGTTGATGCCAAACAGCAATTGCTGCGGATTGATGGTCCCCTCCTTGGCATTCAGCCGCTCCATTTCCGCTTTACAACGCTCCAGCCAGCGCGCGGTCCGCGCCGCCGATTGCTCGACATACTCCCGCGGAGCGGGATTTTCTATGCACTCATCAAACGCCATCGCAATGGTGGACGCCAGATTGGACTGAATCTGCATACTTTCTTCCGGCCCCATAAATATTTTTTTCCCGTCTACATGAGATTGAAACGTCACGCCCGCTTCCTTTATTTTACGCAGCTTTGCCAGTGAAAATACCTGAAACCCGCCACTGTCTGTCAAAATCGGCCGGTCCCAATTCATGAATTGGTGCAGCCCCCCCATCTCGCGAATCACATCATCTCCGGGGCGTATGTGTAAGTGATAGGTGTTCGACAGTTCCACCTGACACCCAACCTCTTTCAAGTCCAGCGTGGAAACCGCTCCCTTAATAGCAGCGCTGGTTCCTACATTCATAAAAACCGGCGTTTGCACCGTTCCGTGTACCGTTTCAAACGTCCCGCGGCGCGCTTTTTTCTCCGTTGTCAATAACCGAAACATGCCTTCTCTCCTTATTCCTTGTGAATCCCTGTTGGTAATAAACATTGCGTCGAGGTATCAAAACAGTATTTGATCCCTCGGCGGTGTATATTGTTTTGTTTATTATACTATAAATGCGCAAAAATTTCAATACACTGCCCCGTTTTTCTAAAGATTTGCAATAAGCGGCTGTAAAAAAGCAGCTGCAGCCTCAAAAAGCGAGATTGCAGCTTTAGCTTTTGTTATCGTTTCATTGGTATGAAACAATCACACAAAGGGATTATATACAAGGCACACCATTTTGATGAACCACGATTTTATCACACTATCGCTGTCGAAAAATAAACAGCGTCCTCTTCCCCATACCGGCATTCCGTATCTGTAGGCGGAATAGGCGTTGATATTTTATAGGCTATTACAGCTTTTCAATGGAATCCAAAAGCGCCGGCAGCTGTCCCAAATGATCAATAACAAAATCCGCTCCGGCGTCTAAAAACCGCTGCCGTACACGCTGTTTTTCCGCCAATTGCTGTACTTGATCCAGCGCCAGATATTCCTCTTGTGTGAGCGCCACCTCTGAGCTTCCTTCCAAAACGCCCACAGACCAGCAGCCTGCCCGTTTTCCTTCCATGATATCCGAAACGGTATCCCCCACCTTCACAGCACGGTCCACCGCAGACACCTCCAGTCTCTGCAAATTCAAAAATACCATATATGGATAGGGTCTTCCTTTTCCTTGTACCGCATCGGGACTGTACCAGCAATCAGGCCGGTAGCCAAGGCACTCTGCGCCCTCTGCCACAAGCGCCATCATCTTGTCGTTGTATCCTGTAGTGGAACCGATTTTGATTTTTTTCTCTCGCAGCGCACGGATAGTATCCAGCACATACGGCTTGGGCTGTACATAACTGCGCAGGCTTGCAAGAAGTTTTTTTTCAAAGACCGCATAGATTTCCTGAACATCACTTTCCATATACGTCCTTCCATAACGTTCCTCCCATAAACGGCTAATTCGTTCCATGGACAACATTGTCCTAATATGGTCGATTTTCAACATTCCCATCGGTTTCCTAATTTCTTGTACGGTAGGCTCTATATTAAACGCACGGAATGCTTCCAAAAATGCATTCACCGGTGCAAAACAGCCATAGTCCACCGTGGTTCCCGCCCAATCCAAAATAACTGCTTCTATTTTAGGCACTTTTCACTACCTCCAAATATTCCTGAATGATGGTACACAGCTTGTCAATGTCCGCCGGATAAATTTCCCCAATGTTGCCAACGCGGAAGGTTTCCATGCCCGCCAGCTTTCCCGGATAAATCGCATATCCCCTTGCCTTAATGTATTGGTACATGTCGTCAAAATCCAAATGCTGCGGGAAGGAAAATGTCGTGATAATCGGTGATTGCCACTTGTCCTCAATATAGGGCGAAAAGCCCATACTCCGCATCCGCGCAATCAACAGGTGGTTGTTTTCGCTATAGCGCCGGTTACGCGCCGCAATACCGCCTTCTTCCTGCAATTCCTCCAGCGCCTTAGCAAATGCTAATACCGTATGGGTCGGTGAAGTAAACCGCCATTTCCCGTCCTTTTCCATGGTCTCCCACTGACCATACAGGTCAAGGGAGAGGCTGCGCGCTTTCCCCGCGCTTTTCTCCAGCTTTTCCCGGTTTGCAATGATAAAGGAAAAGCCCGGCACACCCTGCACACATTTATTGGCGCTGCTGATTAAAAAGTCAATCCCCCAATCCCGCACCGGAAGCTCTATCGCGCCGAAGCTGCTCATGGCATCCACAATAAACGTTTTGCCAAACTTTTGGCACACTTCTCCTACCGCCCGAATATCGTTCAAAATACCTGTCGTTGTTTCGCAATGCACCATCGCGACGAGGGTGATGTCCGTCTCACTCTGCAAGCACGCTTCAATATAGTCCGCTGATGGAATCTTATGGTAGTCCTTCGCATATTGAAGATAGTTCAGCCCATGAACCTGCGCAATCTGCACCATCCGTTCCCCATAAGCGCCGTTGGTGACAAGCAGAATTTTGTCCTGCGCGCCCACCACGGAGGACAGTACCGCTTCCACACCAAACGTACCGCTGCCCTGCATCAGCACCACCGTGGTATCGGTTTGCGCCGCATATGCCAATTTCAGCAATTCTTTCCGGATGGACTGAGTAATCTGTTTATAATCGTCGTCCCAGGTACAATGGTCCGTCAGCATTTCCTGTTTTACCGTCTCCGTCGTCGTCAGCGGACCCGGCGTTAATAATTTGTAGTTTACCATTCCGATTTCCCCCATTATTTACAGCTATCTACGAATTTTTTATGTTCCTCCAGCAAATCCACTGTCAGCGGCTGTGGAAATACTTTTGTGTTTTGAGAAATCATCTCGGCATTTGCAGTTTCTCCCTCATACACAGGTACGGGATAGGTTTCCAGCAGTTTAGATCGTCCGTTCTGAATAATGCACTCCGCCATCTCCATTGCCAATGGATTCGTGTTGCTCCCCTTGTCAATCACCGCAACTGATTCTGTCAGAGAAAACGTTCCTTCCGTCGGATCTACATAATCAATGGGCAGCCCGTCGTTTTTATCTGCAACCGCCTGATGGCGCAATCCAAATGCAACCGCAACTTCTCCGGCGCGTACTTTTTTCAGCGGCCCGGAGCCGGAGCTCTCATAATGCGGACCCGCATTTTTAATAATACCAGCCATCACTTCTTTGCCTTCCGTCTCTCCATAGGCGTCCAACACCGCCTGCACCATTAGCCATGCAGTGGAGGAAGCGTCCACATCAGGCACAGAAATGAATCCTTCATATTCCGGATTTGCCAAGTCCTTCAAAGACTGCGGCATAGGCAGCCCATTCTCCTCTAAAACAGTTGTGTTGACGATGATAGCGCCCTCCTGTGACGTTGTAGGCGCCTGATAGGAGGCAAATTCCTGCAATGTGCTGCGTTCAAACGACAGGTCCAGAAACATGTTGTTCTTTTCCTGTGCGCTGTCAATATAATAGGAGCTCATGGTGATAATGTCTGCTTCTATGTTGGTGCCTTCCGCCAGTAGTTTTCCGCCCAACTCCGATGTACCAAAGGTTTGCAGAATATATTTCCCTTGATATCCATTTTCATCTAGCGCCGCCTTCATTGCGTCTACCGCCTCATCGTCCGCATTGGTGTAAAAGACCACTTGCTTTTCCGCCTGATTTCCACAGGCACTTGTCCCCAGCAGCAGCGCGCCTGCCAGCAATACCGCCGCCCATTTTTTGAATCCTTGTTTCATTGTTTTCCTTCCTTTCTGTGTGAAAGCCAGCTAAACAGTACTTTCACCAATAAATTTGTTATAAAAAGCAGCAGGGATAATGCAAAGATTTCATCAAACTTCGCATAGTGCTGCAGTTCTTTCATTTTTGCCGTCATCACCATGGTTCGCGCTCCCGCCAGAAAAATGATAGCGCTGATTGTCACCATTGCATTGATAAAATAATAGCTAAACACTTCCAGCAGTGTGTTTTTTGCGTTGGGCGTCACCACCCGCGCCACTGTTTTCAGCCAATTGTCCCCCATCAGTATTGCGGTCGTTTCCCAGGATTTATTCATTTTGGAAAGAGCATTTTTCAGCATGAGAAACGGCGAGGAATAATAGTGCACAATGTTACAAATGATGAGAATTACAAACGTATTTTGCAGCGGCGTACCGGAAAAGGCAAATAAAAACGCCAGCCCCAGCACCATACCGGGAACCGTATTGATTACCAGCGCTACACCGTCTACCGCTCCGCGGCAGATACGTCGCAGATTGCTTCGCGCACTGATCAGTGCACCGCCATATGCTGCCAGCGTGCCAAATAACGCCGTTAAAAATGCAATTAGCAAGGAATTACGATATACCAGTGACAGGTCCGACGAAAAAATATTTTTCATGTGTTCCCAGGTAAATTGCAGCTTATAGGGCCACATTTCAACAAACGGCACGGCGCATACTACGACAAAAATGGATAGCATTAAAATCAGAATTACCACAGATCCCGTGCCAAATATACCGTCCCGCAGCCGGTTTCTCCCCAATTCCAACTCTGACACCTTCTGGTGGCGCACATTATAACGCTCCAGCAGCCGCAGCAATGCAATGCTGAGTACGGACGGCGCTAGCATTACAATGGCTACCACCGCGCCTTGTCCAAAGCTGGGTACCGACCCCAGCATTTGATTATATAAGACCGTGGCAATCACTTGAAATTCACCGCCGACCGACGCCGGAACGCCAAAATCGGTAAAGCTAAGAAAAAATGCCTGAATAAACGCCGCGGCAATCGTCCCCAGCATAGGCCGTAGTACGGTCATGGAGAATGTCCGTCCTTTGCTGTCTCCCATCACACGCGATACGACCGAAAATTTTTTGTCAATATATTGCAGCGTATTGTTAATGAGCAAAAATGCCGTTGGTAATGTGTAAATCACATAGCCCAACACCAGCCCGTTCCAGCCGTATATTTCAAAGGGCTGAAACCCTATCAGCCGCGTAATCAACCCCTGTTTGCCAAAGGAATAAATGATGGAGAATCCATATGTAATCGTGGGCAGCAGCATTGGCACCACCGTTAGCGTTTCAATTGTTTTTTTTAACGGCTTGGGTAAATTGGTATAATGAATGGCGTAGGCGAGAAAAAATGCCAGAATCACTGTCACCAGCGCGCTAAACGCCGCTACTGCAAAGCTATTCCCCACCGCTGTCCAAAATCCGTTGCCGGAAAACACACGCACATAATTGGTCAATCCTGCGCCATCATCTGTCCGAAAAGACTGAATCGCTACAAAAAGCATCGGAAAGACAAAAAATATGGTAAAAAAAACGCAAATTCCTACGAATAGCCCCTTAAGTCCTCTGTTTTCTTTACGCATAGCGTTCACCAAACAGATGAAAAATGTTATTGCGCTTTATCATTAATTGATTCAGAATAAATTCCTTGACAAACGTATTTTTCGGGGCGTTAATAATTTTTTCCGGCTTGTCATATTGAGAAATTTTTCCTTCATTTAAAATCAAAACGCGGTCGGACAATGTTAGCGCTTCCTCCGGGTCATGCGTTACGATGACAGTAGTTAGATGATATTCCCGTGCGATCACCTTAATGCGCTCCTTAATAGATTCTTTGATCACGCCGTCCAATGCACTGAGCGGCTCGTCCAGCAGCAAAATACGTGGTTTCATCACCAGCGTCCTTGCCAGTGCCACCCGTTGTTTTTGTCCGCCGGATAGCTGTCCGATTTTTTTTTCCAAATGCTCTTCCAATCCAAGTAAATGAATCAACTCCCCCACTTCTTCTTTGGTAGTCAAATTGGGCTTGTTGCGCAGACCATATGTAATATTTTGATACGCGTTTAAATTTGGAAACAGGGCGTAATCTTGAAAAACGATATTAAATCCGCGCTCCTCCATGGGTTTGCTGTTGATTCGTTCCCCCTGAAACCACATTTCTCCATCCGTCACGTCTGTGATGCCTAAAATGATATTGAGTAACGTGGTTTTTCCGCAGCCGGATGGGCCCAATATTGATACGATTTCTCCGTCCTGGATTTCCATGGAAATGCCGTCCAGCACGCGAAGGTCTCCATAATATTTTTTCACATCGCGCAGCTCCAACATAGTAACTCCCTCCTCCTATTCACCGTTCGGGATATTCCTATTTTATCAGAGCCTATGCTATTCCTCCATCTTTCTTATGTTAATTTCGTGTTAAACATTTGTAACATTTCCCTCTGTGCCCTGATATTGGCACTCTTCTATTAATAGCAATACGCCGTGCGGCATTCGCCGACGGCGTATTAGTCCGGTCAAACAAAAAGCCCCCAAAATTGGGGGCTTTCATGGATTTTTCGTTCTATGCGGCAATCTTTAATAGATAAACATCGCATCGCCGAAGCTGTAAAAGCGGTAGCGCTCCTGAATTGCTTCCTGGTAGGCATGCATGGTATGTTCATAGCCGCCGATGGTACTCACCAGCATAATCAACGTAGACTGTGGCAGATGGAAATTGGTAATCAGACAGTCCACCACCTTCATTTGATACCCCGGATAGATAAAGATATTGGTAGACCCACTGCACGCTTGCACCGTACCGTCTTCTTGGGCGATGGTTTCCAGCGTGCGGCAGCTCGTGGTTCCCACCGCGATAATGCGCCCGCCCTGAGCGCGGCAGCGGTTGATTTTGTCGGCACACTCCTGGTTCACCACATAAAATTCACTGTGCATTTCATGGTCTTCCACCTTGTCCACTTTGACCGGTCGGAATGTCCCAATACCGACATGCAGCGTCAAATAGGCCAATTCCACACCCTTTTGCTCCAGTTTTTGCAGCAACTCCGGCGTAAAATGCAGTCCCGCCGTAGGGGCGGCGGCGCTGCCGTCATATTTGGCATATACCGTCTGGTAGCGGCTTTTGTCTTCCAATTTGTGTGTGATGTAATGCGGCAGCGGCATTTCCCCCAAACTGTCCAAAATTTCCTCAAACACACCCGCAAATTCAAAGCGCACAATACGGTTGCCGTTTTCCAGCACTGTTTCAATCTCCGCCTTTAACTGCCCGTCGCCGAACACCACTCGTTTCCCTTCCCGCAGTCTGCGTCCGGGGCGCACCATGGTTTCCCAGTGTGTGTCGTCAACGCGGCGCAGCAACAAAAATTCCACCGCGCCGCCGCTGCCCTCCATCGCACCATAGAG
>CBCTHD010000064.1:0-8915 GCA_965146615.1 uncultured Clostridia bacterium | reverse complement strand
AGCAGCCCGGCTCATTAACATCGGGGATACGCTATCCGCTCAAAAGGACTGAATCCCACCATATGTTTTATGTGTAATATGTGGGATGTCAAATGCGGCATATAAAAGAAATGACAGCGTTTATGTAGTGCGATTAATACCTTAAAGAATTGAATGTATGTAAAAACAAAATGCCCTTTCTTTCTAAAATAGATTGACTATTGCGAAAAATTCTGATATAATATTTATATAAGTTTCAAGGTTTCCATAGAGAAATCACAGTTTCAGAGTTTACACAGTGTCATTTGCGCTATGCGCGGATGGCACTTTTTTGTTTTCCCGCCCAATATTTTGGACACAAGCCGGTATCACCTTCGGGTTTTGCCGGCTTTTGTTATATATCAATCAAAGGCGAAAGCCTAAAAGAAAGGAGCATTTTTATGCTGCAATGCAAAGATGGTTTTAATACCACATTCGATTCCTACTCTGTAATGAGGGACTATCACGAACAACTGTCAAAAGACAGTCAGTGGGTTCGCTGTAAAGTAAACGAATTACAGATTGAACCGCTTGACAGCTCTTCGGCAATGTTGTCGCGTTCCATTCCTTTTGCACCAGGAATCACAAATGACGCTGTAAATGACACAGCAGAAAATCTCGGTCTTGCTATGGATATTGACGGAAAGGCTTATCCTATCCGCACAACAGCCTACAAGAGCCTGCTCGACAGAGCAAAAATCGGAGGCACTGTCCTTCCAAAACTCAGCCGCAAGGTATTGTCAGATGTTTTGAACGAATGCTTAAGGCTATATCCTTCGGACGCCCTTGTACTTATAAGGGACGAAAAGGTGTCGGCGGTTCATTCGGGGGACGCAGTTGATTATTCTGTCCTTCCGATTGATGAGCTTTTAAAAACACTTCAAGACAATCTGGATGCACGATTTCCCGGAAATGAGTTTGAATACGGATATTCCGATCATTCTCTTACCAGCGCATCGTGGACAATGCCCAACCAGAAAGACGATTTGGTCGGCGATTACGCAAAGCATCTTGATTCCATAGGCAAGTCCTACCTTGCAAAGAATCTTGTCCCGGGTATCAGATTTATGACCTCGGATACAGGTGTCGCTTCGGCAAAGGTATCGGCATTACTGATGGGCGGACAATATCCGATTCATATCGGAAGCTGTATCGCAGTCGATCACAGACATGAGTCCAAGGTTGAAGATTTCGCAAAGGCTTTGGATCAGCTGTTTGCTCAGTTCGGAGATTCGGTTGCAAAGCTTCAGAAGCTCACTGAGATTATGCTTACATATCCGGTTAATGCAATGACGAGGGTTTGTAAAAAGCTCAGTATGCCGAAAAAAGCCGCACTCGGAGCAATCCAGATGTTTGAGATGTCTTACGGCGGCGGACCTGCAACCGCGCACGATGTATTTATGGCTATGCAGGAAATAATGTTTCTTCTGAAAACAGAGCATACTCCGGAAAGTAAGCTCCTGTTTATTGAAGAGAATCTTGCCAGAACCCTGTCGTTTGACTGGGAGCAGTATGACCTTGCAAAGGCGGTGAGTTATTGATGGCAGCGCCGAATATCTTGTGTGACACTGCCGGGATGGACAGACCGACATGGCTCGCTGCTCGTATGCACGGTCCAAAGGGTGATATACCTTATACTGTCGGCGGCAGTGATGTAGCAACGATTTTTGGCGTTTCGCCATGGACGACTCCGCTTGAATTATGGATGATTAAAAAAGGCAGAGCGAAACCGACAGTAAAGGCTAATGCCAATCAGCTGGAAATGGGACATTTCCTTGAACCAATTGCTGCTCATTTTTATGCGGTAAAGACGGGAAATATCGTTACCGACGACACAAATATGTATCAGCATGCAGACCATAAATATGCTCTGGCAGACATTGACCGCAGGATTACCCGTGCGACAGATGGCGAACCTGGTGTTTTGGAATGTAAAAGCTGCACATATCACAACGCTTCCGAATGGGCTGACGGTAAATATCCGCTGTATTATGAATTTCAGCTACGGTACTATCTTGCAGTGCTTGACCTGAATTACGGAGATTTCTCGGCTATTTGGGGAAATAACCCGGATAATGATATGGCAATCCCGGGACTTGTCCGCGATAAAGCTAAAGAAGACATGATTTTCGAAAAGCTTGACGAATGGATTTGGAGTCTTGAACATGATAAGCCACCTAAAATGGACAGTATTGCACCGAAACTTGCCTTGGAATCACTTGCAAGGATTTACGGAGCAAGCAACCCGACTCTCCCAACAATTTTTTTGCCACAGAAATACGAGAGTCACGCACGTCGCATTCTAACTTTACAGGATGAAATTGCAACTTGCAAAAGCGACATCAAAAAATATGAAAAGGAGATTGAGGCACATTCTGTGCGAATCGCAGAATTGATGAAAAATCATGAACACGGCGTTATGGAAACAACGACTGATAAGATACTCATTGATTTTGCAACAAAAACATCAACACGAACAGATACCGCTCTGCTCAAGAAAAAGTATCCGTCCATTCATAATGAACTGGTAACAACTTCGGAAAGCAGAAAAATGAAATTATCTGTTCAGCCTTTATAGGCAGAAAGGAAACTTATGAATAATACAATTTTTAATTACGAATGGGAACGATTTCTTGACACGCAAATGCTCGAATATAATCGCTGCCGAAAAAAATCCTACATTTGCTCCCCGCTCGGTGCAGAAACAAAATCGGGAATTTTGGAAAATATGTGTAACGCAAGGGCATATATGCTTTATGCGTACGCACGGCTTAATGTTGCAGCACGAGCACCGCACGCATATCTTCCGCTGCTGTTAAATGAGAAGATCCCGGCGGAACGAGCGTTGGCTCTTGAGTTTGGTATAAAACTTCTTGAGCAGAGTGATATGCTGCTTGTTTGCGGAACCCGTATCAGTGCAGGAATGAAAAATGAAATCGCAAGGGCCGCAGCATTGCAGATGGGAATTATAGCCTTTGATGATGATATTTATTTGGAAGTCAAGAAAATTGTTACAAAATACGGAGGCAACAAAGCTTTCGTAACACTTAACAAAAATCATCCTATTCTTACATCGTCAACCCCAACTGATAATGAAGGCGGTGATAAGCTATGGTCAGATTTTATAAAAAAGTTGACTTGCGCTCACGAAAAGAAATGACGGATTTCCTTATAAAACATTTTCGCTATAATACGGCGAACTCCTGGAACGGTTCACAATCGTATGCTTGCAATCTCAAAATAACAAGACTTGGTCTTGATTCGGAAATTGTAGATAAGCTGTTCGATATGATCCAGGTTCAGGAGTTTTTTTATGGGATAAATCAATTGCTTGACGATTTCGGGCGTGAACACAACTATTTATGGCAAGCGGCTATGAACGGGAGAAGCGGCGGATATCTTGTCCTGTATCAAGGCGAAGCGTCAAAATCCGAATATAAATCATTTTGTACTGCCTGCGGGCAGAAAAACTACACCAGCGTAAAAGAAACCGGAATGATCTGCGGAAGATGCAAACGGTCTACCAGAGTTGACTATAAAACGCCTCCTCTTAACATACATATCTATCCTGGACGCAGCATCGATGATGGCGAAGACTTTGAGGACTGGGATATTGATGATTTAAGAGAACATGTCAAACTGATCCAGGAATTTGATAAGCTTGCAGATTCTATCGTTGATTATTTACTTGAGTGTGTTCGTAAATTTACCGTTGAGGATGAGGAATATTTTGTTTCTCAGACTCAAAAGGTACTCGTGCCTATTTTTTAGAGAAAGGAGAAATGATATGTTATGTCAGTTTAGTAGATTGGTCTATCCGCAAAATACCGGAAGTATAACACCCGGAAGCTATATGGTTGCAGTTTATACCCCATGCGAAAAGGTTCTTGACAGTTCGGGAAATTCCGTAAATCAGGTAAAAGCTGTCGGATACTCACTGCCCTTATCGGGCAATATCCAATATGATATGAAAGGTCAGTGGAGTAAAAATTCCAAGCACGGGCTTCAATTTGAGGTGGAAACCTACGAAGAAGTGATCAATCCAACGAAAGAAGGCATAATCGCTTATCTTTCATCAGGTCAGATTAAAGGTATCGGTCCAAAACTCGCCGAAAGAATATTTTCGGTGTTCGGTCTTAAAACCCTCGATATCCTTGATCAAGCGCCTGAAAAACTTACAGTGGTTTCCGGTATAAGCGAAACAAAGCTCAAAAAAATTTGCGATTCCTACCTTGCAAACCGGGGCGCCAGAGATGTGATTGCGTTTTTGACGCCATACGGCATTACACCCAATCGTGCGGTTAGACTGTACAAGGAATATGGCAAGAAAGCCATAAAAATTGTTAAGGAACATCCGTACAGACTTTGTGAGCTTGCAGGCATCGGCTTTAAGACGGCGGATAAAATTGCTATGAGTGTGGGGTTTGACACATTATCTTCTGAGAGAATTTCCGAAGGCATACTCTATACGCTTACCGATGCGGAATCGAAAGGCAATCTGTGTATCGAAAAGGGCGATTTCATCAAAGAATGTTTAAAAACCCTTGAAACGCCGGAACTTACTGCCGGCATTGTCGGGAAATATGCCAATGAACTTATAAACAACCAGAGGATATGCGTATATGACGATTGCTTATACAGTAACAGGACCTATGCTGCCGAAAAGGCTCTCGCAATATATCTGGCAAGCCGGATTTCATTACACAAGGAGTATCGGTATGACAATTTAGATGCAGAGCTGGACAAAGAAGAAAGGCTGTTAAAAATTAAATTCGCCCCCGAACAGAGAGAGGCAGCCAAAACTGCCCTCACGAATGGTATTTCCATCATAACCGGAGGTCCGGGTACGGGAAAAACTATGATACAACGGGCGGTTCTTGATATTTATAGCCGGAATAATCCTAAAAGTATCATTTGCTGCTGTGCACCTACAGGGCGTGCGGCAAGGCGTATGGATGAGTCAACCGGCTATCCTTCTTCGACAGTCCACAAAGCGCTTGGGTTAATGGCAGGCGAAGACGGTGAATACGGCAGTCCTGAAACTATAGAGGCGAACATTGTACTTGTTGACGAAACCTCTATGCTGGACATATATTTATCCGGCAAGCTATTCTCGGCATTAAAACCGGAGACGCAGATTGTATTTGTCGGAGATGCCGACCAGTTGCCGTCTGTCGGTCCGGGCGCGGTTCTGAGCGAAATGATAAGCTGTGGGGAAATACCGGTTGTGCGGCTTGAAAAGGTGTTCAGACAAACATCGGGAAGTCCCATTGCGACAAATGCTATGCTGATTAAGCAAAGCAATGTCGGGCTTGAGTATGGAAACGACTTTCAGTTCATAGAATCGTGTGATATTGCGGCATCCGCTGAGATAATCGCAAGAATTTATGAGGATGAAGTCGCAAAATACGGCGTGGATAATGTTGCACTGTTAACGCCATTCAGACAGAAAACCGAAACCGGCGCCAATGCTTTAAATGAAAAAATCCGGGATATTATCAATCCCAGAGCAAACGATAAGCCTGAAATTTCACACGGGAAAAAACTGTTTCGTCAAGGCGACAAAGTTATGCAAATAAAGAACCGTGGCGATGTCAGCAACGGCGACATTGGATATATCAAACGAATCGACCGCAATTCCGATGGAAATACAGCGTTCATAGATTTCGGTGATGGCAGAATCAAGGAATATGATCAGACAGAACTTGATTTAATTGACCTCGGTTATGCCTCAACTATCCATAAATCGCAAGGTTCTGAATACAAATCGGTGATTATCAATTTGCAAAAGGCTCATTATGTCATGCTCTCGCGTCCGCTTATTTATACTGCGGTAACAAGAAGTAAAGACCGTGTTACCATTGTCGGAGAGCGGCGTGCATTATGCACGGCTATCAAAAAAACGGATACGGAAAAACGAGGCACACGCCTTGCAAAACGAATATCCGAAAATTTAATAACGAACTCTTGAAAGGAGAACAAAAATGGCTACAATATTAGCTCAATTTCAAAAAAAACAGGCAGATATAAAGGAACAAATCGCAGCAAACAGTTTGCCTCCTGATGAACTTCTTGTGATGCAGGAACTTAATTATCGTATCAATGTACTTGAAACATTCCAAGCTTTTGCGAGGACAGCCCCTATTTCAACGAACATAACTGTGCTTATGCAGCATTACAGAGTCGTTGATGTAAGTCTTCGTTATCTTTTGAAGGACCACAAATTCGGAATGGTTGCAGATGATAACGGTAAAAAAGAACGAGAAACTGCCGGGAAAGCCTTGGAGGATGTGATTTGTGCAAATCAGAAAAAATTCTCAAGCTTTGTTGCAGAAACACAGGATCAATATAAAAGATGTATTTCCGAATGTGTCAATACGGTACTTCCGATGTGGCTTCAGTTTAGAGATACATATATAAAAATAAATTTACAGGAGGCTTAAATATGAGTCAAAACAGCTCGAATGACAAAATAACTATGATGTCGTTTATAGAAGATATCAATAAAACAGAGGGATTTGATCCAACCCCGTTTGCCGTGGAATATGTTGACCTTAAATCCGGCGAATCCAGAAAGCGATTGCCGGTTGTAATCCGAATTGCAATGTTTAGGATGAAGTATATCCAAGGCAAAATTGCAGTTCAGGCAACAGCGGTTAACGGAGGATTTGTTGCGACGGCCCGGATATATCCGGACTATAAAGACGCACCGGATGAGTTTCTTGCCGAGGCGTCGGCGTTCAGAAGTCCGAATCCCGAAAAACCGTCAGTTTCTCCGCGCGAATGGGCGCAAACGGCAGCGGTTGGCGTGGCTCTTAGAAACGCAGGCTTTGGCGTTCAATTTGATGTTGCCGGTGAGGATGTTGTTGAAACTATGGGCGATGATATTCTTATTACATCAACTGATGTACCCGATGAAACATCTGCAAATCAAAATTCGGCGGAAAATACTCCGCAAAACCAACCGGAAGCTGAGGAATACACGATTGCAGCCTCTTATACGGAAACTCCTGCAAAAGAATTAACCTTTGAAGAAAAAGTTAAGGAGGCTATGAAAGTTCCCTGCCCGATAGAAAAATTCGGAGGAAAGACTCTCGGAGAAGTTCTGCGTGAAGATCCCAAAGCTGTCGCCTGGACGGCAACAAAATTCAGCGGCGATCTTAAGATAAAAGAGGCGGCTCAGCTTATCTGTGAATATGCTGCAAAGCAAGCACAGGAAACTGAAAATGAATAAATTATCAGACATATTAGGGGATGGCTTTTTGCCATCCCCGGAAAGGAGGCTGTATGGAAATATTTCATATAATAGATGTGATTTCGCTGCTTGGATTGCCTATGCCGCCGCAAGGACGAAATTCATATTATATACAATGCCCTTCCTGCGATGACTCTCCCAAACACAGGCATCTTAACATCAATTTAAAAAAAGATGTCTACCGGTGTCCAAGATGCGGAGCAAGCGGAGGTATTTTTGATTTGTACTCATTATATACAGGAACGCCAAGAGATGAAGTTCATAAGATTTTGCTGAAAAGGCTCGGCTCCCCCGAAACATACATCAAAGCGAAAAAAACAATCATACAAAATCCGGTTATAGATTGTCCTGTAACAGATATTGAAACGCGTCATGCGACATATACGGCATTATTGTCAAAACTATCACTTGCACAAGATCACAGGCAAAATTTGTATAATCGCGGCCTGTGTGATGAGAATATTATATCGCTCGGTTATAAAACCACGCCGGTTATAGGAATGTCGGCCATTGCCAAACAGCTTCGGTCTGAAGGTTATTATCTTGCAGGAGTTCCCGGGTTTTTCAGAACAGATTCTGGAGAATGGTCTTTTATCCAAGAGCAAAGGGGTATTCTTATCCCTGTTCGTGATGTCAGAGGAAGAATACAGGGCTTACAAATCAGGCGGGACAATGTTCAAAAGCGAAAGTTTCGCTGGGTTTCAAGCACGGACAAAAAAGACGGATGCCGTGCGGAAGCATGGGCACATATTGCCGGTCCTTTGCGGCCGATGGTGTTGCTTACCGAAGGACCTATGAAAGCAGATGTAATTCACGCATTGACCGGGCTGACTGTTATAGCGGTACCGGGTGTTAACACGCTGAGCCAACTTGAAAAAGTTCTTAAAGAGCTGAAAAAAGATGGCTTGTGTGAAATAATGACCGCTTTTGATATGGATATGGCGACAAACTTTTATGTCCGTGAAGCATATGCCAAACTTCTTGCTCTTTTAGATAGGATGAACTTCAAATATGGAACTTATGTGTGGAACCCACAGTATAAAGGTCTTGATGACTACATCTTTGCCCAATTTTCAAAAAAAGGCATAATACAAAATGGTCTTGGATAAAATTTTTGTGTGGAATTTTAGCCAAAACTATTGACAGATTAGCTAAAATCGAATATAATGATTTTAGATAAAGGAGGATTTCCCATGATAACAGCTACAACTACAGAAGTCCAGAACAATTTCGGCAAATACCTTCAACTCGTGCAAAACGGTGAGGAAGTTATTGTCTTAAAAAACGGGATTGAAGTCATAAGAATGGTATCCCATGACAAAAGTGTATCCTTTCTCACAGATTCGCTTGTTGGAGTATTAAAAGGCAATTATGACGATAAACAAGCAAGAATGGAGATGGCAAAGAAGTATGAGAGTGCTGATTGATACCAATGTCATTCTTGATGTTCTTTGCAATCGTCCGGAATTTGCTGAAGATGCTTCAAAAATCTTTAAATTATGCGAGGTTAACAAAATTGAAGGTTACATTTCAGCCATGTCTGTTCCTAATATAGTATATATTTTAAGAAAGGAACTTGACTCTGAAAAAACAAAAAAAATTCTTGAAAAACTCTCGTTAATCTTTAAAATATCAGATTTAA
>CBCTHD010000063.1:0-9064 GCA_965146615.1 uncultured Clostridia bacterium | reverse complement strand
TATTTCAGATTCAATCACCGCAGCAGCTCACCGTTACCTTGTCGGGTACGATCAATGGCAGTGTGCAGAACACAAACCGGATTTTGATTGGTGTGTACAATGAAAAAGGAAAAATGATACGCTTCCGACAAATTCCACATTCGTTGCTGCAGGTGAGTGGGACGCAGTTTACCAGTGCGATCTCCGTTCAAATAGAACCACAAAGTACGATTCAAGTCATGGTGTGGGACGGTATGGCGATGCATCCGCTTTCAAGTCCGGTGATTTGGCAATTACAATAACATATTTAGCGGGATCCTAAGACGGGTCCCGCTTTTTTTAGTCAAAGCGTATTTGCTCGGGTTTCCTATGACGAAGGATGCAAACATAATTTGCATAAGAAGTTCATAAATTGTATAAAATCAATCGTGGGAAATATTGAATAAACAGAAAAAAAGAAGGAAAAGTGAGCCATAAAAATTGATTTCATTTAAAAAATGAGATATAATAAACATAAGTGGCAGCTATAGAAGAACGCTTATCATTTGCTGTATTCAATGACGGCCATCAGAAAAGATAATTTTTATATAAGGAGTAGTAGGCGGTATGGAATATAAAATCAAAGGATATGAGCCGGCAGCGGTATTCCGCTATTTTGAGGAAATTAGTGCGATTCCACGCGGATCCGGCAATGAGAAGGGTATCAGCGAATACTTGACGGCATTTGCAAAAGAGCACAACTTGGCATATGAGGTAGATGCGGTCTACAATGTTGTGATTTGGAAAGCGGGTAGCGTCGGGTGTGAAACACTGGAGCCTATCATGTTGCAGGGACATATGGATATGGTATGTGAAAAGAATCGTGACGTGGAGCATAATTTTGAAACAGAAGGCATTGATATCGTGCAAGAAGGTGGGTTTGTGCGGGCAAACGGCACAACGCTAGGCGCGGATAATGGTATTGCGGTTGCTTATATGCTGGCAATTTTAGCGGATTCTCATTTGGTGCACCCGCCGCTGGAATGCGTTTTTACGGTGCAGGAGGAAACGGGGCTGACGGGTGCGGCGCAGCTGGACAAAACAAAACTTCGCGCAAGAACCATGATTAATCTAGACTCGGAAGAGGAAGGAATCGCAACGGTGAGTTGTGCGGGTGGACTGCGGGCAGAATTATCCTGCCCTGTCGTGGAAGAAGTCTGCGGAAACACTGCCACACTACATCTTGCGGTTCGGGGACTGTTGGGCGGTCATTCCGGCGCGGAAATTCATTTACAGCGGGGAAACGCAAATAAAATAATAGCGCGGTTATTGTATTTGTTATCCAAGGAAGTACCCTTCCAATTGGTGTCTTTGCATGGTGGAAACAAAGATAATGCAATCCCACGGGAATGTGATGCAAAGATTGTGTTGGAAGATGAAACTACAATGGCGCGTGCAAAGAAATGGCTGGCGGAAAAAATACAGCAGCGTCGGGAGGAATTTTGTCCTAACGAGGCAGAATTCGATGTGAGCGTTATCACGGGGAATTCTGCATCCCAGACAGCAGTGTCACGCGAGCAGACACAAAATATTGTGCGTTTGTTATTTATGGCGCCGGATGGCGTGCAAAAAAAAGATATGTTGCATGACGGGTTTGTGGTCAGTTCTTTGAATTTGGGTGTTCTGCGCCTGGAACACGGAACATTTCGGGCAGTTTTTGCGCCGCGCAGCAGCGTGCAGTCGTTGCAGGAGGAAATCAAAGAGCAGCTTCAATTGTTAGGAGAAACATTTGGCTGCGATATCCAGTTTAGAGCGGAATACCCGGGCTGGCAGTACGCGCAGTATTCCAAAATCCGTGATGTGTTCTGCGCGATGTACCGGAAGTTATTCCATGGAGAGTTGAAGGTGGAAGCAATTCATGCGGGATTGGAATGCGGACTGTTTGCCGGCGCTATAGAGGGATTGGACGCCATTGCGGTGGGACCAACACTGAGAGGGTGCCACACGCCGGACGAAGTGATGGATTTGCAGTCTTGCGCCAATGTTTGGAAATTACTGCTTGCGGTGTTGGAGGAGTTGACAAAACCGGATCGCCGCGTAATTTATACCATTGTGGAGAATTAACGGAAAAGGGCGTGTGAGACGCCCTTTTTTGCGATCTTGGAGGGGATTGTATGATTTTGGAAACAAACCGGTTGGTCTTACGAAAGTTGACGGAACAAGATTATAAGGCGTTGTGTAGGATTTTACAGGATGAAGATGTAATGTACGCCTATGAACATGCCTTTTTGGACGAGGAGGTATGGGCGTGGTTGGACAAGCAGTTAAACCGCTACTGGCAATATGGGTTTGGGCTGTGGGCTGTCATTTTAAAAGAGACGGGAGAGCTAATTGGACAAGCCGGTCTGACGATGCAGGATTGCGGCGGCAGAGAGGTTTTAGAAATCGGCTATCTATTTCAAAAGGCCTATTGGCATAAGGGATATGCGACGGAAGCGGCAATGGCGTGCCGGGACTATGCATTTGAAACGCTGGGTGCAGAGGAGGTCTTTTCCATTATTCGCGACAATAATACCGCATCGCAAAATGTTGCAAAAAGGGTCGGTATGGAGAAGGTAGGGTCTTTTGTCAAGCATTATTACGGCATGGAGATGCCACATGATATTTACGCCATAAAGAAAAAATAGAGGAAATATTCACTTTTTCTGTTAAAATTCGAATGGACGGGTATACTAGGCATAAGACGATTGATAGAACAGAAAGGGTGAAGTTCTGTGAAAAATGGGACAGAAGAATTTAAGCCTTTTGTACCTGCTGATAAAATTATGCCGGAATTTACTGTGACATCCCTCCTGATTGGCGTATTGCTGGCGATTGTATTTGGGGCGGCAAACGCCTATTTGGGACTGCGTGTCGGTATGACGGTATCTGCCTCCATTCCGGCTGCGGTCATTTCCATGGGAATTATCCGCATGGTATTACGGCGGGATTCCATCTTGGAAAACAACATGGTGCAGACGATTGGTTCCGCTGGGGAATCCGTTGCGGCAGGTGCAATTTTTACATTGCCGGCACTGTTTATTTGGGCAAATGAGTGGGGAACATCTGCACCTTCCCTCTTGACGATCTTTCTGATCGCTTTGGTCGGCGGTTTGCTGGGCGTACTGTTTATGGTACCGCTGCGTAAAGCGTTAATTGTGGAAGAACATGGGACGTTGCCCTATCCGGAAGGAACCGCTTGTGCGGAAGTGCTTTTAGCTGGGGAAGAAGGCGGAGCGAAAGCCTCCACTGTCTTTGCAGGGCTGGGTGTGGCGGCAGTATATAAATTTGTGGCGGACGGACTGGGCATCTTTCCTAGCAGCGTACAATATGATTTTAAAGGATATAAGGGAGCGGCAATAGGGATTGATGTCCTCCCTGCGCTTGTGGGTGTAGGGTATATTTGTGGACCAAAGATTTCCAGTTATATGCTGAGTGGCGGGGTAGTCAGTTGGTTGGTACTCATGCCGCTGATCAGCCTATTTGGCGCAGACAATGTTATATTTCCCGGTACAGTGCCTATCAGCGAGATGACGCCAAGCGTACTGTGGTCAACCTATATTAAATACATTGGTGCAGGTGCGGTTGCGGCGGGCGGTATCATAAGCCTGGTTAAGACGTTTCCGCTAATTATCAGAACATTTGTGAATGCAATGGGCAGTCTGGGCGGAAAACAGAATGCCGGCGCACAGGAACTGCGGACTGGAAGAGACCTTCCCATGCCGTTTATCCTAATTTCCATTTTGGTGATTGCGTTTGCAATTTGGCTATTGCCGGCCTTCCCGGTAAATCTTTTTGGCGCTATTATGATTGTGATATTCGGATTCTTTTTTGCGACCGTATCGGCGCGGCTGGTTGGCATGATTGGCAGCAGTAACAACCCTGTTTCCGGTATGTCGATTGCAACGCTTCTTTTATCCACAATGCTGCTGAAAGTGACGGGTACGAGCGGACAAGCAGGAATGACAGGCGCTATTGCCATTGGCTCTATCATTTGTATCGTTGCAGCAATTGCTGGCGATACATCACAGGATTTGAAAACAGGATATATTCTGGGCGCTACGCCCAAATGGCAGCAATACGGAGAATTTATCGGCACATTGGTTTCGGCTGCAGCAATTGGCGGCGTTTTATACCTGCTAAATGCGGCATGGGGCTTTGGCTCCGACCAGCTACCTGCGCCGCAGGCAACCATGATGCAGTTGGTGGTACAAGGTGTTATGGAAGCAAATTTGCCTTGGACTTTTGTGTTTGCAGGTGCAGGGATTGCCATTATGGCGGAGATTTTGGGAATCCCTGTACTACCGTTTGCCGTCGGGCTCTACCTGCCGTTCCAACTCAGTGCCGGAATTATGGCGGGCGGATTGGTGCGGCTGTGGCTGATGAAACGCAAGCACGAATCCAAAGAAGCAAAGGACTTGGCGGTGGAACATGGCACGCTATACACGTCCGGATTGATAGCTGGGGAAGGATTGATTGGTATTCTCCTGGCAGTTTTTGCAGTCGTGAACGTGGGCGGCAAAGATATTGCTTCTCATATTTATTTGGGCGACAAGTTTTCGCTCGGCGGTATTGGCGGACTGATTTTGTTCCTTGTACTGCTTGGAACGCTCATTTTTGCGACCATGAAAAAAGAGAAACAAAGCGACAGATAAAATGGGAGGTACGACATGAAGGAGCGGAGATATAACAGGAATATGCTGGAGATGGTGCCAAAACAGAGAAAGGATATTACCTGGACAGAAGAGAAAAATGGAAATGTGGTAGTGGAGCTGGAACACCGCGGGTTTTATGCAAAGATTGCACAAAGCTGTTTCCATCGCCCGCGCGTGAGTAAAATTCATTTGGATGCGCTGGGCAGCTACACTTGGAAACAAATTGACGGAAGCCGCAGCTTGTATGAAATTGCGCGCCGCGTGGGGCATCAATTTGGTAAGCAAGCAGAGCCGCTTTATGAACGGTTTCTATCCTTCATTCAAATTTTGAGGCGGCATGGCTTTGTGGAACTGGAAGGAGTGGAGCGGCGTGCTGGATAAATTGGTTTATCTCCTGCTATTTGCCGTAAGCGGGGCGCTGCTATATGTCTGGGGACTGGTGAAAAGCATTGGACGCGAACAAGAGTTGACACAGTTGCTATTTGACAAGGGTAGCCGCATCGTAAAGAAAAATTTACGCGGTGGCAGGACATTGTGCCGCCGGGAAGCAGAGGTGTTGTTGCAGGATTTACAGGTCAAGCCATTTGGCAGTCGCCATGGCAGCCGTGTGACAAATCCGAGTGTTTTTAACCAGACATTGCTGGAAATGATGGTGCAGCGCGGCATCATTCGAGCGGAAGGCAGCGGCGCAGCAACGCGGTATCAACTCTGCATAAAATGATTGATTTTTGCCACGAAAGAAAAAGTGTTTCCTGTTTTTTGCTATGTGTGAAAAGGCACTTGACAATCAAAAATATGCAGAGTATAATAAATAACAAGATAGTCTGAAATGCTATGACGGGGACGGAACTTGCAAATTGGTCTTCTTCAGAGAGCTGCCGGGTGGTGTGAGGCAGCAGAAGGCGGCGGATTCAAATCACCCCTGAGCAGACGCGCTGAAGGCAGTGTTGTAAGCGTGTACGGTATTCCCCGTTATAGGAACATGCATTGATAGATGCACTAGGAGTGGTCGCCGTGATAATGGCGGCAATTAGAGTGGAACCGCGGAAGCACAATGCCTTCGTCTCTAAATAGGGACGAGGGCTTTTTTTGTAGGAAGGAGAGGGAATTAACACATGCTGACACTGGATAAGATTTATCATGCAGCGTTTGCGCTAAAGGATGTGGTACGGAAAACGGATTTAATTTATGCGCCTAAACTGCGTGAAGACAGCCATATCTATTTGAAAACAGAAAATTTGCAGGTAACAGGGTCTTTTAAAGTGCGCGGCGCTTATTACAAGATTTCTCAGCTCAGTGAGGAAGAGAAAAAGCGCGGCGTGATTGCCTGTTCCGCAGGAAACCATGCGCAGGGCGTAGCGCTGGCGGCGACAAAAAACGGAATACCGTCGCTCATTTGTCTGCCAGACGGCGCACCTATCTCCAAGGTGGAAGCAACGAAAAACTATGGCGCGGAAGTCTGCCTGGTAGAAGGCGTATATGATGATGCGTATAAAAAGGCTTTGGAATTAAAAGAAGAAAAAGGATATACCTTTATCCATCCGTTTGACGATGAAAATGTGATTGCCGGACAGGGAACCATTGGGCTGGAGCTGCTGGAGCAGCTGCCCAACGTGGATGCGGTAATTGTGCCGGTGGGCGGCGGCGGATTGATTTCCGGCGTAGCGTATGCCATCAAAATGCTCAACCCCAAAGTAAAGGTTTATGGGGTGCAGGCGTGCGGTGCTCCCAGTATGCAGCAATCGTTGGAGCATGGAGCTATTGAAACACTTGATGGGGTTTCGACCATTGCGGATGGAATTGCTGTCAAAGAACCTGGAGAACATACCTTTGCATTATGCCAAAAATATGTTGATAAAATCGTAACAGTGACAGATGATGAAATTTCCACGGCAATTTTAATGCTGATTGAACAGCAAAAGCTCATTGCGGAAGGCGCAGGGGCGGTTTCTGTTGCGGCGGCATTATTTGATAAGGTGCCGGTAAAAGGAAAAAGAGTAGTTTGCCTGGTATCGGGCGGCAATATCGATGTGACAATTCTGTCTCGCGTGATAAAGCGCGGACTGCTCAAGTCAGGGCGGTCCTATGCCGTAACGATTGAACTGATGGATAAACCGGGGCAGCTCAAGGGGGTATCTAAAATTTTGGCAGATCTCGGCGGAAACGTTGTTTCCATTCATCACGAACGCGCCAGTGAAAGTTCCGACATCAATGGTTGTTATTTGCGCATTGTCATGGAAACGCGGAACTATGAACATATCAAACAAATTCGAAAAGCCCTGACAGACGCAGGGTACAATATTGAGTAAAAAAGGAGAGTAGCAACATGTTGAAAAAAGTGCACACAGAAAAAGCGCCGGACGCGATTGGTCCATATTCCCAAGCGGTTATTGCGGGAGAGTTTGTATTTACCTCCGGACAAATCGCTATCAATCCCGCATCGGGAGAAGTAGAAGCAGATACCATTGAAACGCAGACAGAGCAGGTTATGAAAAATCTGAAAGCTGTGCTGGAAGAGGCGGGCAGCAGTCTTGAAAAAGCTGTGAAAACAACTTGCTTTTTGAAGCACATGAACGATTTTGCAGCATTTAACGAAATTTATGGAAAATATTTCACGGGAAAACCAGCGCGTTCTTGCGTGGCAGCAAAACAGCTTCCCAAAGACGTATTAGTGGAAGTGGAAGTCATCGCTTCTCTGTAAACGATATAAACACGGAAACGAATATTTGTATGGTAACAGCAGGCAAACATTCAATTGGCACAGTCAATTGAATGTTTGCCTTTTCTGTTACAGTGAATTGCTATATAATTTAGGTGACAAGAAGGATACGATAAAAAATTTTTATAAATTTTTAAAAAGGTATTGACAAATTACTATTACAGATGTAATATATAAACATATTACAATTGTAATAGTAATAGTGGAGGTTTGCAAGTGATGAAAAAGACGAATGAACTCAGCGGCGCTGAACTTGAAGTGATGCAGATATTATGGAAAAGTGATCGCCCTATGCGGGTGCAGGAGGTATGCGATGCGCTCGAGAGCAGGAAATGGGAATATAGAACGGTTGCTACTTTATTAATTCGTATGCGTGAAAAAGGAGCGGTTCGGTGTGTAAAGGAAAATAAGGTGAATTATTATACGCCATTGCTCGACAAGGAAAGCTACACAAAGTCACAGACGAAAAACTTTGTACAAAAACTATACAACGGTTCTGTAAAAGACCTTGCCGTATCTCTTTTCAAAAGTGAGGAACTGTCAAAAGAGGACATAGAGGAAATCCGCAAAATGTTTGACTTATAGGAGGTGCTTTTGTGTTAATTCAAGTTTTTAAAAGCGTGCTTCTCATGTCTATCGTTGGCGGCGTATTCGCTCTGCTTTGGCTCTGCTTAAAGCCTGTTACAAGAAAACTGTTCAGCCCCCAATGGCAGTATTATGTATGGCTTACGGTTTTGATAGTGATGATACTTCCGGTACGCTTTAGCTTGCCGCAAAGGGCGACGGCAGTTTTGCCAACAAATCAGGTACAGAATGTCGAGACGGAGACGGAAATAGTAATGGAAAACAATCAGACAACTGCTGCTGAGCAGAAATTTCCTGAAGCCCACAAAATACGTAGAATTGATTTACCGCAAACTGTGACGTGGTACTTGGGCATGATATGGTGTTTGGGCGTAATAGCAGTTTTGCTTGTGAAAGCGGTAAAATACTTGCTGTTTTTAAGCGCGCTGTATAAAAACTCAAGTGCGGATAAAACATATTCCAATATTCCGAAGCAGCTTCAAGTGCGTAGAACTGGAATGCTTGACGCGCCCTGCATTGTTGGACTACTCAAGCCGGTATTGTTTATGCCGGATATAGAATTATCGCAAAGCCATCTGAATTACATTCTGATGCACGAACTTACGCATTATAGACGGCATGACCTTCTCTATAAATGGTTTACCATGTTGGTAGCAAGCGTGCATTGGTTTAATCCGTTTATCTATATCGTGTCCAAACAGATCGATTTAGACTGTGAGGTGTCCTGTGATTTTGCCGTTACGCGCAAGCTATCACAGCAGGAAAAAGACGAGTATATGAAGATGATTTTAAATATGCTCTCGAACACAAAAAGAAATCTGCGTCCGCTGACTACACAAATGGCGGGCAGCAAAACAACGTTGAAAAGGAGGTTTACCATGATTAGAAATAAAAAAACAACAAGCAAACTGATGTCAGTATTGTCGGCAATTATTACAGTAGTGATGCTGTCTACAACTGTATTTGCAAGCGGCGTGCTGTCAGGGCTGACGGAAGAACAATATACAATTGAAGTGACAAACAACGGCGAAAAAATAGAACTTGCAAACAACCCCTTTATTGAAAACGGAGAGGTGTATCTTCCGCTGCGGGAGACCTTTGAAAAAAT
>CBCTHD010000062.1:0-9138 GCA_965146615.1 uncultured Clostridia bacterium | reverse complement strand
GTTTCCATATGTATCCGTTATGGTCACGTTAGCCTTCAAGTTTTGCACAGTTGCGCCGTCAAGCGCGGAAAAAATGCCGAGACCAGATTGGTCGGCTCCCGCTGCCGCTGTTGTATAAGTGAAGGTAATCGTATTGCCGCCGCCGTTAAAAGTGCCTTTGAAGGCCTTGGCGTCCGCTGTCAAATTTGCACCGCTTCTCACGGAACTGCCCGCCATTTTGTCCGTAACGATGTCTGTCGTAAGCGTCACGGTGCAACCCTCATAGTCGGTACCATTCTCCAGTGCATCACAAAACGCTGACCACTCCTCCGCGTTTGCAATTACGAGGTCCTCTCCCGACGCAAGCGCTGCCATGCCGCACAGACTGAGCAGCATGACTGCCGCAAGCAGCATACATAACAGTTTTTTGGTTTTCATGAACACTCCTTCTTTCTTTAAACATGGTTAATATCATTTCATTCATCTTCGCCGTTGCGCGGCGCTTATGGGCGGCAAGGCGGAAACACTTTCTCTCCTGCGTACAGGGGTGGCTCCGAATTGTCTCCCACCGTGGAACTTCCTATACGAATAGGACGCTGTGTTTATTATAGCATAATATCCATATACTGTCAACCTGTCCACAGCTTTGGCAGTTGGGAAAATCTATTGCGCTAAATCCCTTTTTGTGTTACAATAAATTCATTAACAGAAAGGAGCTGTCCTATGGAACACACCATTCGCCAAACGCTGCTGGAAGCAGCGGAAGACTCCTACCGCGACTTTTCTGCCGCCCTGGTTCCCGGCGCAACTAACATGCTGGGTGTACGCCTGCCCACACTGCGGAAGCTGGCGCGGCAAATTTATAAGGAAACGGATTGGCGCGCCTTTCTTGCGCAGCCGCCGCTTTATTTTGAGGAAACGATGTTGCAAGGCATGGTTATTGGTCTTGCAGCGCGTACGTATGAGGACTTTTGCGCTTTGGTGCCGCCGTTTGTCCCTCAAATTTCCAACTGGTCCGTCTGTGACAGCTTTTGCAGCAGTCTCCGTGCCGCCGCAACCTTTCGGGAACCGCTATTTACCTTTTTGTTGCCCTATACACAGGCACAAAAGGAATTTGAAGTGCGCTTCGGCGTGGTGATGCTGATGGATTATTTTGTGGACGAACCGTATTTGGACCGGGTGATTGCCGCGCTGGAGGCAGTCCACCAGGAAGGATACTACGCGAAAATGGCGGTTGCCTGGGCGCTGTCCGTCTGCTTTGCAAAATTTCCGGCGCGTACCATGGACTTTTTGCGCACATGCCATTTGGACAGCGACACGTATCAAAAGACATTGCAAAAAATAGTGGAATCCCGCCGCGTCAGTACGGCAGACAAAGCCGTTATTCGGGACATGAAAAAGCGCGGCAAATAAAGCTATTGTTTGAAATATGAAAAGCGTGGAAGAGATTAAAGTTCCTTCCACGCTTTTGTTCATGGCCGTAACCCGGCGCGCTCCTGCGCACTGGGATAGTTCGTCGGCGTCTCCCGCCGAGAAACTTCCTATTTTACAACAAGCACGTTTGTGTTTATTACACCAGGCAGGGGAAGCCGGCATTTTCATGCGCTTCCAGCAGCTCGTCGCACATTGCCACAATGTCGTCAATGGACAGTTCCGCCGCGGTGTGCGGGTCCATCATTGCCGCCTGGTATACCGCTTCTTTCCGCTTTGTCACCGCCGCTTCAATGGTCAGAAGCTGCACATTTACATTGGATGAATTCATCGCCGCCAGCTGTACCGGCAAATCTCCGAAATAGGTTGGCAGAACGCCGTTTCCGTTTACCAGGCAGGGCACCTCTACACATGCCTGCGGCGGCAGATTGGTAATCAATCCGCGATTGAGCACATTGCCACCAATTTGATATGGTTTGTTCAAGGTAATGGCTTCCATGATGTGAGACGCATATTCCCGGCTGCGCTCATGCGTGATTTTGCCGCCGTTATACAACTCCTCTTTTTCTTTTTTCCAACACTCAATCTGCGCAACGCAACGCCGCGGGTATTCGTCCAGCGGAATGTTATAGCGTTCAATCAGCTCGGGATAGTTCTTTTTGATAAAAAACGGATTGTATTCCGCGTTGTGCTCGCTGCTTTCCGTGCAATAGTATCCCAGGCGGTTGATATACTCATAGCGCACCATGTCGTTGTGCTTCTCCAAATTTTTCTTTGCCGCGCGCTCCCGAATCAGCGGATAGAGATCGTTGCCGTTTAGGTCTTTGATTTCCAACAACCATGCCATGTGGTTGATGCCCGCAATGACGTCGGTAAACCCATCTACTTTAATATCCAATGCGTCCAGCAAATGAGAGGAACACACCTGCACGCTGTGACACAGCCCAACCGTTTTTACGTCCGTGTAGCGCTGCATATAGCCTGACAAAATCGCCATAGGATTGGTATAATTCAAAAACCAGGCGTCCGGGCACACCGCCTGCATATCCTCCGCAAAGTCCCGCATAACCGGAATGGTACGCAAGCCGCGGAAAATACCGCCGATCCCAAGCGTGTCAGCAATGGTTTGCCGCAAACCATATTTTTTCGGTATCTCAAAGTCAATAACCGTACAGGGTTCATAGCCGCCCACTTGAATGGCATTCACGACAAAATTTGCGCAGCGCAGCGCTTCCTTGCGGTTTTCCACCCCTAGATACGTCCGAATTGTCGCACGTCCCTCATTACAATTTTGGTTAATGGATTGAATAAGTTGTTCCGATTCCTTTAGCCGCGCTGCATCTATGTCGTAAAGTGCAATTTCTGCCCGCTGCAGCGCCGGCGTCAGCATACAGTCCCCCAAAACATTTTTGGCAAATACCGTGCTGCCCGCTCCCATAAATGTGATTTTCATAAAACCGCCGCCTTTCTTTTTTTTGCGGGACAAATGATGTTTTTTCTTCCATACCCGCTTCTTGCTCTCAGTGTACCGGATTTTTTTTCATTTTACCATTGCCAAAAGGGCTATAAACATGTTAAAATGTAATTTACGAGGTGATAATGATGGAACGTATGTTAAACATTGCTGTTCAGAACAAAGGATTTCACGACATCAACCCTGTACAATGCGGTTATGAGGCCTGCCGTCCGGGACACTGTTTTGGTCCTGCCATCCGCCATTTTTTTCTAATTCACTGCGTCCTCTCGGGACAAGGCGTTTTTTCGTGTGATTCCGGCACTTATGCCCTGTCCGCCGGACAATCCTTTCTCATTATGCCTGAACAGGTCACGGTTTACACAGCCGACGAACATCAGCCCTGGACGTATATCTGGATTGGATTTGACGGCGCCTGTGCGCACAAGTTGAAAGAGCTGTCTTCCCCTGTATTTTCCGCGCCGCCCGGCTTGTTCCGCGACATGTTGGAGGCAGAACGGTTGGAGGCTATGCGGGAAGAGTATTTGGCAGGAAAGATTTTTCTGCTGCTCAGCGAGCTTTTTCAAGCACAAAAAACAGAAAATTATGCCGATATGGCAGCGGGATTTATTGCCGCCAACTATTTGCAGGACATCAAAATCCGAGACGTCGCAAAAGCGGTGGGTTTGGACCAACGGTACCTGTCCCGCCTATTTAAAGCAAAAATTGGATGCAGTATGCAGGAGTACCTCATACAGCATCGTATGGAGGAAGCCGCACGGCTGCTGCAAAAAGGCTTCAACGTGACGGAAACTGCCGCCATGGCGGGCTACCGCGACCCTTTTGTGTTCTCCAAGGCGTTTAAGCACTATTATGGCAGCGCCCCCAAGACATTCCGCACAACTTAATGCCATAAAAAATGAGCCAACTGTAGCGGAGACAGTTGACTCGTTCTTTATTCCGTTCTATAGGCATGTCTGCTTTTTGTTCAAGGCGCCGCAGGTCTGTTTATCAGGAACTTCATACAGACTGAAAAACAGGCGTATACGCCCGGAAAGGGCGGCACGGTGCCTGTTTTAGCGTCCGATCCCCATTGACCGTCTTTACCATCTTTGAAACAAATGGATTCCTTTGATTTATTTTTTTGCTATCGCCTTGACCAATAACATCATCGGGCGGCGCAATTCATCTGCCATGCCTGGAATATGCATCATTTCTTCAGGGGGCTCCGCTTCTTCAACAGCTTCCATAGAAAATCCATTGTTTAACAGTCCCATCAAGATTTGTGTAAGTGTATGGTGTTGTTTTACGACATCGCACCCCAAAAAGCGCGTTTTCCGCGCCCCCGGCATAAAGTAATGATCGATCGGCCAATATTGCGGCGTTCCATCTTTTGTATAGACCCAATCTTGTCCAACCCCCGCAGTGAAAACCGGATGTTCTATATTAAAAAGAAATATCCCATTTGGTTTCAACGTTCTATGCACTTTCTGAAAGATTTGTTCTATGTTTTCAATATAATGCAATGCCAAATTTGAGATAACGAAGTCCCACATATTTTCCGGGTATTCGTACTCCTCCATTCCACAGACACGGTACGCAATTCCGCTTTTCATATTTCGTCGTTTGGCTTCTTCAATCATGTTCCGGCTTACATCAATTCCCAATACTTGCCGTGCTCCTTTTTCGGCAGAAAACCTACAGTGCCATCCGTATCCACACCCTAAATCAAGAACATTTTTTCCTTGGAGCGGCGGAAATAGCCTTCTCAGTTGATGCCACTCCCCAGCCGCGTCCAGTCCCTCCTTGCTACGGGGCATTTTAGCGTATTCTTCAAAAAATTTCGGATTATCATATTCATTATTCATTCTCATGCTTCCTCCGATTTCGCGATCTGTTCCATCTTTTTGTTGTCCCGCTGTCACATGCGCCGCTTCAACATCGCACCTTAAAATCTGACGGGCGGGACAAACCATTACTTTATATAGTGCCGTTTCAACTGTGCTTTGTCAAATGCCAACGCAAGCAGGATATACAGCGCGGAGCTTCCCGCCGATTGAATCAGTGTCAGCGGTGCAGACGGTAACCCTACCCAAAAACTGCCCGTAATGATGCTTTCCGCCAGATAATATCCCACCAGGCAAATCAATGCTGCCGGAATCAACCCCAAAATATTGCGTTTGCAAAGAATTTTATCCTGTTTTGCTGTCAGCATAGCCGCCATCAACGCTTTGATGATGACGGTCGGCAGCACCCACATCGCACCGCCGCTTATCAAATCGCTGAGTCCCGCACCGATCGCGCCCGCCGCCATCGCATATGGCAGCGGCAGCACGCTTGCTGCAAGGTAAATCATACTGTCGCCAAAATGAATATATCCGCCGTTTACCCCCACCGGCACATGAAAAAAATATGCCGTCAATACAAAAGTCAGCGCCGCAAACAGTGCCGCAAGTACTAAATGTTTCGTTGTCGTATTCATTTCCCCCAGCTCCTATCCCAATTCTTTTAAAAACGGTTCGTATATCACGCCGTCACATACGCGGCTATCCGTTTCCGCGGTGTATGCCGCCACTTTACGCACAAATTCCGCCGCCCGGCTGACGGCGGCCAAGTCGTCCGTGCCGCGCGTCAATTCTCCGCACAAAACAGACGCAAAAACATCTCCGGTCCCGGGATATTTTTGGGCAACCTTTTTCTGCCGCACCATGAAATTCTCCCCGGTTTCCCGATTGTAGAACACATTCGCTATGGTGTCTTCTCCCACCTGCACGCCCGTCAGCACTACTTTGCGCGTTCCCTGCGCACAAATACTCCGGCACAGTGAAACCGCCGTTTCAAAAGAAATCTCGTCCCCCTGGTATGCCACTCCGGCCAAAATACACGCTTCCGTCACGTTGGGCGTCGCCATATCCGCGCCCGCAGTTAGCCGGCGCATTTTTTCGCACATATGCGGCGTATACGTCGCATATGGTTTCCCGTTGTCCCCCATTACCGGGTCCACCAATATCGTCGCTTCCGGGTGCAGCTTGATAAACGCTGCTACCGTGTCAATCTGCCGTTCACTTCCCAAAAATCCGGTATACACCGTAGAAAATGTAAGTTTCAGCTTTTCCCACTCTTCATAAAATGGTTTCATATGCTTTGTAAAATCAAAAAAGGTAAAGCTGTCATATCCTGTGTGGTTGCTCAGCACCGCGGTCGGCATCAGGCAGGGCTGCAGCCCCATCACAGACAAAATGGAGGACGCTACCACCAAGGAACAGCGTCCGAATCCGGACAAATCATTGATACATGCAATCTTTGGAATCTCCCGCACGGTTCCACCTCCTTGACAAGCCGTTCCGCGGCGGCAATCGTTTTTCATCCACTCTGCATTTTACACGCAATTGCCCATTTTGTCAATAGAAAACGTCTTGATTTATGCGGGCAGCGCGCCGATATAGCTTCGCGTCAAATTCGGCATAATCACCTTTCCATCACTGCTCCATTTTTCAAACAGTTCTGACAGCGCCCGAACAAACGGCTCATATGTAGCTTCCCCCGGTTTCGGTGCATAAGAGGCGGACAAGTTGCGTCCCAAAAAACCTTCTATGTCCATTGGCAGCGGATTGGGAAATTCGCGCATCCGCACTTCTCCGCCAAAAAACGCTTGAACTTCCGGGGCGTCCGCGCCTTGTCCGCCGCTAAATCCTTTAAATTCCGGGCAATACATGGTATTGATTTTATGCAGTTCTTGCACCAACGGACTGGATTTATCCCTGCTGTTCCACACCAGCGCGACCCGGCCGCCCGGCTGCAAAATCCGCCGGCACTCGTTTTGGAAGCGCGGCGCGTCAAACCAGTGAAACGCCTGTGCCACCGTCACCGCCTTTACGCTGTGTGCCGGTAGTCCCGTATTTTCCGCCGGCGCTTCTGTCAGCTGCCACCCATCTTTTTCCTGCAGGCGGCACTGTAATGCCCGCCCCATATCCGCATTCGGTTCTACTGCCCAAACATACAATCCGTTTGCCAACAACGCTTCTGTAAAAATACCGCTTCCCGCGCCGACGTCCGCCACGCGGTCTCCTTGCTGCAAATCGCATATATCCATAATATCCCGGATACACGCCGCTGGATACCCCGGCCGGTAGCGGTCATACAGCGCCGCTTTCCCTGTGAATTTCGCTGTATTATCCATACATGCGTCCCTCCTTTTTTGCCCATTATATGTCACCTGTTTCCATTTGTCAACCCCAACAAAAAAAGCCTCCCAAAAAGGGAGACTTTTTTAATTGAGCCGATAGACGGAAAATGCTAAAATCGCCGCGAAGAGCAACCAAATCAGGTAGGGCAGCATCAGATATGCCGCCTTTTTTTCCACCCGGTAGAACTGGTACATTGTCAGACAGACCAGCGCAATGAGGAACAAAATCCACAAAAAGGAAAACAGGAACCAGTGCAGCCGGAAAAAGAACAGGCTCCACAGGCAGTTGACTACCAGCTGTAATCCATAGACTTGCAGGGCGTCTTTTCTCTGCGAGTGTCCGCTGTCATAGACCAGATACGCGGCAATGCCCATCAAAACAAATAAAATTGTCCAAACGATGGGAAACACAACCGGCGGGGGCATAAACCATGGACTGACAATGCCGTCCATCTGCATTTCGCCACCCAAAAGTGCGCCAACCACGCCTGCTAATAGTGCAATCCCTACGGAGACTACCAGTGGCTTTAATCGTATTGTTTGAAACATTTTTCTCACTTCTTTCTGTTTCAGTATATGCAAAAGCTGGCTTCTTTATGACCTGTCCCGCTTTTATTTGTAAAGTTTGTCCCAATTTTCCTAAAAAAGGCGTACCTTTCGGTACGCCACAGCTTGTTGAAATAAGTCAACAAGCTGGCACGAATGGGACTCCAGAAACTGCAAAGCAGTTTCACGTCCCCCTCGTGAGCTCCCCCTGGAACGGGACGCAAGTTCGCATAAACTCCGCATTTCATGCGTAGTTTCCGTCCCGCAAGGAGCAAAAAGTCAGGCACATGTCCCGACTTTTTGTATATTTGATAGAAGGGGACACCCCTTCTAAACCCCGAGCATTCGTATTCCTTTTTGTTTTGTCTACAGCCTGAGGCGTACCTTTCGGTACGCCATTTGTAATTTTATTTATGGTGTCATGAAACACTGCGTCCAATACGTGCCGTAGCTGCCGCCTTCATAGTACCCTACGCCGAGATGGGTCAGCTGCGGATTGAGAATGTTCGCCCGGTGACCGGAAGAATTCATCCAGCCATTCACCACTGCTTCTGGCGTTTGCTGTCCCGCTGCAATGTTTTCCGCCGCCCGTTGATAGGAAATCCCCGCATTTTTCATGCGGTCAAACGGCGAAAGTCCGTCCGGATTTGTGTGGTCAAAAAAGCCGCGGGTTGCCATGTCCTTGCTGTGTGCCAAAGCAACAGACGCCAGCGAATCGCTCCATTCCAGCGGTGTTAGCCCCGCATTCACACGCTCCTGATTTGTCAATTCAAATACCCGGTAGGCAAAACTGCTCTGTGACTGGTCTTGATCGGGACTTTGACTGCCATTTTGATTCTGGTTACCGTTTTGGTTCTGGTCTGGATTTTGATTGCCGTTTTGATCCTGACCCGGCTTCTGGTTTTGGTCCGGCTTCTGATTCTGATCTTGGTCTACCTGTCCGCAATCCGTTTCCGGTCTGTTTGTTCCGGTTATAACGATGACTTTTTGTTCTGAACCATCCCAGTCTACCTGCGCGTCATATCCCTCGCTGACTGCCCGCACCGGCACCAGTGTTCGGTCACATACCAGCTTGGGCGCTACATCTAACTCAATTGGTGTTACATTTTTCAACATGGTGCTGTTTCCAATTTGTAGGGAAAGTATATCTGTTCCCTTGATTGTTGTCACACACTGGCTCGCCCCTTGCCAGTTCACCTCTGCGCCCAGCGATTCCGCGAGTGCGCGTACTGGAACCAACACCCGGTCATTTTCCATGATGGGCGCTTGGTCAAAGAATAATGTCTGCCCATCTACCTCCACTTGAATGTCTGCCGCCTTAGCGGACGGCGCTGCGCCTGCGCCTAATAAAAGTGCCGCAGACAACGTAAAAGAAAAAATTCTTTTTTTCATATGATTTCACCCCTTCCCGTATATCCTAGCATATATCTCTCCATCGTACAAGTCAAAATATTTTCCAGCACAGCACATTCATACCAAGTCGGGAAATCCGTCAATACCTTTCACATAAAACAGGCGCCTTGTTTCCAAGGCGCCTCAGACT
>CBCTHD010000061.1:0-9139 GCA_965146615.1 uncultured Clostridia bacterium | reverse complement strand
TAAAAAACAATCGGGCGGACATGGACAATATGGACATGTAAAAATTGAATTTGAGCCATGCGACAGTGAGGATCTCGTTTTTGAAGAAAAAATTTTTGGTGGCAGCGTGCCCAAAAACTATCACCCGGCAGTGGAAAAAGGCTTGCAGGAAATGATGGACGGCGGCATTCAGGCAGGGTACCGCGTGGTGGGCGTGAAAGCAACGCTTTACGACGGCTCCTATCACGATGTGGATTCTTCTGAAATGGCGTTCAAAATGGCAGCGCATTTGGCGTTCAAAGAACTTACCAAAGCGGGTCCGATTTTGCTGGAGCCCATTGGACATCTGGAGGTCAACGTTTCCGACCAATATACCGGCGATGTTATGGGCGACATCAACAAGCGCCGCGGACGTGTCATTGGCATGGAGCCAGGTAAAATCGTGGCGGAGGTGCCGATGTCTGAAATGGCGAAATATGCAATTGACCTGCGCTCTATCACGCAGGGACGTGGCAGTTTCTCTTTTGAATTTGAACGGTATGAACAAGCGCCGCCGAATATCACACAAAAAATTATCGAGGCGTATCAGCAAAGTAAGAACTAATTACGGCCCCCGGAATGTATTTCCGGGGGTCTTTTCATTTGCCGGAAACTGACTTCTCATCTTCACGACAAACGAATATTTGAACCATCTCTCCCGCTTTTACATATGCTAATACTAGCAAATCTCGAAAGGAGTGGTTTATTTGTATTATGTAAAAGCGGATGACAATGTCAAAATTGCCGTTTATGACTTAAACGCTGCCTGTCCTAAAACAATTTTAATGATTCACGGTTGGCCACTTTCCGCCAAAATGTTTGAGTATCAGCAGGAATTTCTCACAACACATGGATACCGCGTTGTCACGATAGATTTGCGCGGCTTTGGCAATTCCGATGTTCCCGCGTGCGGATATACATACAATCAGATGGCAAGCGATGTAAATCAAGTCGTACGCGCGTTGAAGCTAAACAATTTTGTCCTGCTTGGCTTTTCCATGGGCGGCGCCATCGCCGCGCGTTACATGGCGCGCTATCATGGCTATGGTGTGAAAAAACTATGTCTCTGCGCGGCGGCGCTTCCCAGCTTCACGCAGCGTCCCGGCATTCCCTTCGGAAAAAGCCGCCAAGAAGCAAACGCACTGATTAACCTCGCGAAGGAAGACCGCCCTCAGTTATGTGAAAATTTCAGCCGCGAGCTGCTTTACAGTCCGCACAGCGATGCCGTGCGGGACTGGTTTCGCCTTCTTGCACTGTCCGCTTCCGGCATTGCAACCATCCGGTGCGGCTATTCCCTGCGCGACGAGGACAGCCGCTCTGATTTGCCGAAAATCCATGTTCCCACGGGCATTTTTCACGGCAAACAAGATGATATTGTCCCCTATGCACTGGCGGAAATGACGCACGAATTCATTCCGCACTCTGTTCTATATCCGTTTGAAAACAGTTCCCATGGAATTGTCTATGATGAACTGCAAATATTTAACCATACACTTTTGGAATTTTTGAACTGTCCACTGAAAAAAACCGCTTAAAAAGTGGAACTTTTTGTGAAATCATTCGTCTAATAACTATCATCAGAAGAAGGAGGTTCTGTCTCCATGGCGCCCGTTTCCCGGTAAGCGTCCCTGCATCTGGATGCTTGCTGCCGGCAGAGGGTTCCATTTATACTTCCTTTTTGCTGATTGAATATACACCAACCAAAAACGCCGTATGTGGGGCCCCACATACGGCGTTTCTGGTATTTAAAACATGGTGACCTGTTGCGTTTCCGGTATTTCGTCCAGCACACCATACTCCTTCATCAATGCAATGATGGTTTTAGACACTTTTGTCCGCTCCGCCATCTCTTCGATAGTAAAAAATTCGCCCTTGTCACGTTCTTCCGCAATGGTTTTTGCTGCATTCTCTCCCAGTCCCGGCAGACTCATCAGCGGCGTCAGCAAGCCTTCTTCTTTGGGTAAAAACCGTACCGCGTCCGATTCATAAATATCAATCGGCAAAAATGTGATACCGCGCGCATACATCTCATTGCACAACTCCAGCGTCGTCGCAATATCATTTTCTTTCAAGCCCGGTTTTTCCATCTTTAAATATTCCAACATATTCTGCCGGATTACTGCTTTCGGGTCGGACACATCTGCATTCTCGTCCTCCACCATGAGTTTTTGTTCCTTGTCATATTTCATGGCGACGCGCCCTGTCATGATGTTTGCATCAAACCCATCGCCGCGAATAGTGAAATAGGTCGCGTAAAACGCCTTGGGGTGGTATACCTTAAAATAGGCAATACGAAACGCCATCATAACATATGCCGCCGCATGTGCTTTGGGAAACATATATTTGATTTTTTTACAGGAATCAATGTACCATTCCGGCACATCATGCTCCCGCATCAGCGCTTCGTCCTCCGGTTTCAGCCCTTTTCCTTTACGAACCTGTTCCATGATGGTGAAGGACTCCTTACTCGGCAGTCCCGCATAAATCAAGTACGTCATAATATCGTCGCGGGTACAAATGACCTCCTTCAGCGTTGCTATCCCTTCCTGAACCAGCGTCTGTGCATTGTTGAGCCATACGTCCGTCCCGTGAGACAGACCGGAAATGCGCATGAGTTCGGCAAACGTGGTGGGTTTGGTATCCACCAGCATTTTCCGCACAAAGGGTGTACCAAACTCCGGAATACCATAGGACCCGACCGGACTGTTGATGTCCTCCGGCGTCACACCCAACGCCTCTGTCGAAGTAAACAAGCTCATGACTTTTTTCTCGCCGATGGGAATGGTTTTCGCATCAATCCCCGTGAGATCCTCCAGCATACGAATGACCGTCGGATCATCATGCCCCAGAATATCCAGCTTCAGCAACCGTCCTGAAATGGAATGGTAATCAAAGTGCGTGGTAATAATGCCGCAGGAGGCGTCGTCCGCAGGATACTGAACGGGGCAGTACCAGTGAATATCTTCTTCCCGCGGCACAACCATAACGCCGCCGGGATGCTGTCCGGTTGTCCGTTTCACGCCGGTACACCCCTTTGTCAAACGGTTAATTTCAATTTCCGGCGGATTCAGTCCACGTTTTTCAAAGTACTTTTTCACATATCCATACGCTGTTTTTTCCGCAACAGTACCAATCGTACCCGCGCGAAATACATGTCCTTCGCCAAACAGTTCTTCTGTATATTTATGCGCAACCGGCTGGTAATCTCCGGAAAAGTTCAGGTCAATATCCGGTTCTTTATCCCCTTTAAAGCCCAGGAACGTTTCAAATGGGATGTCCTGTCCGTCCTTGTGCATGAGCGTGCCGCACGCGGGACAATTTTTATCCTCCATATCGCTGCCGCTTCCGATGGATCCGTCCGTAATAAATTCACTGTGCTTACAGTGCGGACAAATATAGTGTGGCTGTAGGGCATTTACTTCCGTGATCCCCATCAGGAACGCGACAAAAGACGACCCGACCGAACCACGCGATCCAACCAGGTAACCGTCCGCCAGCGATTTCCACACCAGCTTTTGCGCAATGACGTACAGCACGGAATAGCCATATGTCGTAATGGAGTGCAGCTCTTTATCCATTCGTTTCTGCACAATTTCCGGCAGCGGATCACCATAAAGCTCATAGGCCTTCTTTTTGGAAATCTCAATGAGCTCCTCCTCTGCGCCGTCCAAATGCGGCGGATGAGATTCGTCAGGCAGCAGTTGAATATTTTCTATTTTATTTGCAATTTTGTTGGTATTCTTTACTACCACCTGATAAGCCGTTTCCTTCCCCAAATAGGAAAATTCCTCCAGCATCTCATCTGTCGTCCTAAAATAGAGCGGCGCCTGGTTATCCGCATCGTCAAATCCCTTGCCATCCATCAAAATCCGCCGAAACGCTTCGTCCTGTGGGTCCATAAAATGCACGTCGCAAGTCGCCACAACCGGTTTGTGGTAACGTTTGCCCAAATCCACAATTTTCCGGTTAATGTCGCGCAGCTCCTCCTCGCTGCCAACGCGCCCTTCCCGCAGGAGAAATTCGTTGTTGCCTATTGGCTGAATTTCCAGATAATCATACTCTTTCACAATGCGGGCAAGCTCTTTTTTTCCGCGTCCGTTCAAAATCGCGCGGTACAGTTCTCCCGCTTCACATGCGCTGCCCATCAAGAGTCCTTCCCGGTACTCCGCGAGCAAACTTCTCGGCACAATTGGGCGCCGGTAATAATGTTTTAAATGGGACTCCGAAATGATGTGGTACATGTTCCGCAACCCCGTCTCATTTTTTGCCAACAAAATTGCGTGGTAATACCGCGCCTTTTTGGGGTTGTCGTCCAACAGCGCTGTGTTAATATCTTCCAGTTTTTCAATTCCCTTTGCGCGGAGTTTTTCGATACATACCTTAAAAATTTCCGCCGTCGCTTCCGCGTCGTCCACCGCCCGGTGATGATGATTTAATACAATGTGCAAGTAATCCACCATTTTTGCCAAAGAATGCTTTTTAATATCGGTAAACAGCGCCCGGCACAGGTCAAGCGTGTCCACATAAGGATAATCAAAGTTCAATCCCTGCCGTGCGGCGGCAACCTTCATGAAGCCCACGTCAAAATTCGCATTATGTGCCGCGACAACGCAGCCGTCGCAAAACGCCATAAACTGCGGCAGCACCTCCGTGATTTTCGGCGCGCCCGCCACCATTTCATCTGTAATGCTGGTCAGCACCGTGATATTCTCCGGAATATGGCGTTCCGGGTCGACAAACGTAGAGAACCGGTCTACGATTTTGCCGGCATGGATTTTGACCGCGCCAATTTCTATTACGGCTTCTGTCGTCTGCCCAAATCCTGTCGTTTCAATATCAAACACCACAAAGGTGTCGTCCAGCGTGTGTTCCGTATCATTATATACAATGCTCAGGCGGTCGCCTTCCAGATAGCATTCCACCCCATAGATAATTTTAATGCCTTTGCCGCGCGCCGTAGCAAAAGCGTCCGGAAATGCCTGTGCCACGCCGTGATCCGTGATGGCAATGGCGGGGTGTCCCCACTTGATTGCGCGTTTGACCAAATCTTTCACGCTGGTCATGCCGTCCATCGTGGACATTTGCGTATGTAAATGTAATTCCACACGTTTTCTCTCCGCATGATCTTGCTTTTCCTGCTTTTGCAGCGTACTGATATTCCGTGGCATAATAATCCACTGTTTTTCGTATGTATCAAAGGTTACTTTGCCTTCCGCCAGAATCCGGTTTCCCTCTTTCAACCCTGCCATGAGCTTGTCCATCTTAGCCTGGGCGCGCGTCCGTTTCCCCTCGTCTGTTTCTTCCGTTTTGACGCCCTCAAACAGCTTCAAACGAATGGAACTGCTGTAATCGGTGATATCTATGCAAATGAGTGTTTTTCCACTCTTCAGTTCCCGCGTTTCTACACCGAGTATATCGCCGCGCACTTTGCAGTTATTCATATCACCGTTTACATGGGCAATCATAGTAACGTCTTCTTCGGTGACACGTTTCCCTTTCAGCACGCCCGTCACTTCAATCTCTTCTTGCTCAATATGACTCTTTGCCTCATAGTTCTGCACCGGCACGGCTGGCGTCTCCGGCAGCGCTTTTTGCATTTCTTCCTCCAGTTTCTGCATCCGCTCCCGGTCTTCAGCAGCAAAATCGCTTTTCTGTTTGGAGTCACAGACTGCAACTTTCATACGCCGTCCGGTTTCCTGCAAAATCATTTCTTCCAGCGCCGTGCCAAAACCATGACGGCAAAGCTGTTCCACCGCGCCATAGCGCACATAAACCGTGAGTGAACCCTCCCGTTCCACCCAGGCGGCGTCACGCAGCAAACATTCCGCTATCGCCGCTTTTTCTTCCGTGAGACGCTGCACGAGGTGCGGGGCATATAGGTCCCATGTTTTTCCGTCCCACTGCAAGTCTGTGTAGCGTACCCGCAGCGTCACATTTTGAATGCCCAATTCCTCGCAAAAACCCTTTTTAATTTTTTCCAGCTGCGCCACGCTGAGCATTTCATCGGAAATAATGTCGCACGCCAACCGTTTTTCCCGAAGCGTCAGGCTGGCGCGTTCCACTCTCCCGCTGCCCAGCGGGTCTTGCGCCCACCCGCCTTCCAGCATATCTGCCAAACAGGTCACTTGTAGGTCCTCCTTCCACGTTACACGAAAAAATGAAAACAGCGCTCCCGGCGTCTTTTTCTTTTTTTCATCTATCAAAAGGGGAAGCTGCTGCTTCCCCGTTCCCATTTTTCATCACATCTGCCGCGATAAATAGACAGGCAATCCGTTTTCAATTTGCACCTCCGGCTCGCCCAAAATCAACGGCTGCATATAACGTATCAGCGCCGGTGTGACATCGTTGCCCGCCTGGTTAATCCACTCCCGCGGCACAACTTTTTCCTGATTGGCAATCCTGCCGATATGACGCGCCGCATAACGGATTTGGTATGGCTCGTCGCTCTCCCGCAGGTATACCATCATCACACCGCTTTCGCCCCGTTCCGCCGCGGATACGCTTTCCTTTCCCACTTGGAACGCCTCTTCAATATCCGTCAGGGAAGCAAAATGTCCGCCGCACCGCTGCAAAACGTTGAGTTCGATGCCGCGCGCTTTGATGCCAAACGCTGCTTTGACCTTTTGCTCCAAAATTTTTGCCACACCGCTTAAATTTTTATGTCCAAACACATCGGTAGCACAGTTTTGCGCCCCTTCGCAGACGTATGTTCCATTTTTGTAGCGCACGCCTTCGCTGACCGCAACAATGATATTCAGGATACCCTGTCCCTGCAGCGCTTCAATATCCGCCAAAAACTGTTCGTCCGCAAACGGCACCTCCGGCAGATAAATCAAATGTGGCGCGGGATACCCTTTTCCGCGCGCCAGCGCTGCCGCTGCCGTCAACCAGCCTGCATTGCGGCCCATAATTTCCACTACCGTCACGGAAGGATGACAATACACCATACTGTCCATACCGATTTCCCGCACGGAAGCGGCGATATATTTTGCCGCCGACCCATAGCCCGGCGTATGATCCGTCTCCGGCAGGTCATTGTCAATCGTTTTGGGAACGCCGATAATTTGCACGTCCTTTCCGCAGCGTTTTGCGTAAGCGTCCAGCTTGTGCACCGTATCCATGGAATCATTACCGCCGATGTAAAACAAATATCCAATATTGTGTTTAGCAAACAACTCGAAAATGGTTTCATATGGTTTCGTATCCGTTTCCATATCCGGCAACCGGAACCGGCAGGAACCCAGATATGCCGCGGGCGTGGTTTTAAGCAATTCCACACGTTCGCGGCTCGTCAGCAGTTCTCCCATATCCACAAACCGCTCTTCCAGTAGTCCCTGCACGCCATTTACCATGCCATAGACTTTGTCGATATGCGGCGAAGCCAACGCTGCCGCCGCCACGCCTGCCAGACTGGCGTTAATCACCGCTGTCGGTCCGCCGGATTGCCCGATGACACAATTTCTTTTCATTCGTAACCGCCTTTCATGTCTCCGCACGTTTTTCAATGACCACCGCAATTGGCGGACAGTTTGGTTGATTCACATAATCGTGCACCAGCACGGTATAGTTCATATTGTCAATCGTCTTGATATACTCCATAAACTGTTCTTTTTCCGCAAATCCGCTTTTCATGCCGTAATAGACGCCGACCGTGATGATGCCGCCGGGATGCAGCAGCTCCATCGCCTGTTCCACCGCCTGACGCGTGGACGCAAACTGCGTCGTCAGCCCATGGTCGCCACCGGGCAAATAGCCAAGGTTGAACATCACGGCGTCCACCGGTTCCTGAACCAATTCCCTCATGCGCGCATGACTGCACAAATGTAGTTCGCACCGCGTCAGCAGACCCGCTTCCTCCAGCCGCCGGCGGGTATTGTCGATTGCCTGCTGCTGAATGTCAAATCCAATTACTTTCCCCGTATCTCCCACCAACTGCGCGAGAAACAGCGTATCATGTCCATTGCCGCAGGTCGCGTCTATCGCCCTGGCGCCCGGCTGCAGCGCCGCCTGAACATAAGCATGTGTCACCGTGGTTGCGCCGCGTGGTATTACGCCCATCTTATCGGAAAGACGCGCCGGTATTGGCGCTGCCAACCAATTTTGCATAGCGTCCCAGGTAACCCTTGGTGATTTTCGGCGGCGGGCATACCCATTTTTCACGCCGCGCTGCCAGCGTCGCTTCGTCCACCTTCACGTCTAATTTTCCTGCCGGTATATCAATGGAGATAATATCGCCTTCTTCAATCAATGCCACATTACCGCCTTCCATCGCTTCGGGCGAAATGTGTCCAATTGCCGCGCCGCGTGTTGCGCCGGAAAAACGGCCGTCTGTGAGCAGCGCCACGTCTTTGTCCAGCCCCATTCCTGCAATCGCGGAGGTGGGCGACAACATTTCGCGCATACCCGGACCGCCTTTCGGTCCTTCATAGCGAATCACAACAACATCGCCTTTTTTGATTTCTCCGCCGCGGATTGCCGCAATGGCTTCATCCTCACTATTGTATACGCGTGCGGGTCCTTCATGCACCAGCATTTCTTCCGCTACTGCCGCACGTTTGACCACCGCGCCGTCCGGTGCAATGTTGCCGCGCAAAATCGCAATACCGCCCACCGGACTGTAGGGATTATCAATCGGACGAATGACGTCATGATCCAAAATTTCCGCTCCCTTAATATTTTCCGCAATTGTCTTACCCGTCACAGTCAAGCAGTCCGTTTCCAGCAAATTCTTTTTATCCAATTCATGCATAACCGCTTGTACGCCGCCCGCCTGATACAAGTCCTGAATGTGATGATGTCCCGACGGCGCCAGATGGCACAGGTTCGGCACTTTTGCACTGATTTCATTAATCATGTCAAGATTCAGTTCAAATCCCGCTTCTTTGGCAATTGCCGGCAAATGCAGCACCGAGTTGGTGGAGCAGCCCAGCGCCATATCTACAGCGAGCGCATTGCGGAAAGACGCTTCTTTCAAAATGTCGGACGGTTTAATATCCTTTTCGACCAGATCCAGTATCCGCATACCCGCCGTTTTTGCCAGACGGATTCGTTCCGCATAGACTGCCGGAATGGTACCGTTGCCGGGCAGCGCCATACCCAGCACTTCGCTCAGGCAGTTCAT
>CBCTHD010000060.1:0-9207 GCA_965146615.1 uncultured Clostridia bacterium | reverse complement strand
TCCAAGGCACTCGACGCTCGTTTCGTGATGTTCTACGGTTTTGACGTGTTTATAACTTTTGGAGATAACTCTAATTTATCTCATTTGTATTATAACACCAATTTGTGAGTGTGTCAAGTTTTTTTTAAATCTTTTTAAAGGAGTGGCGAATGATGGACATATTTGCGCAAAGACTAAGAGAATTGCGGAAACAGAACATGCTATCTCAACGTGAAATAGCAGATATATTAGGTGTCAAAGAAAAAGCATATCAGCATTATGAATATGGAAATGTGAAGCCCAAAGTAGAAACGCTTGTAAAAATGGCAGAGATATTCGAAGTTTCTACTGATTTTCTATTTGGCTTGTCAGATAAGGCTGAAATGAAACAAACATTGTTTGCTAAAGACATTAAAAAATCTATTTCTACCATTTTAAGATTTGAGCGTAAAAAACTTGGTTTTACACAAAAACAAATGGCAGAGCAGCTTGGAATGGGGTATACCACCTACCAGCAATACGAAAACCGTAAGAGAATGCCTATAAACGAATCATTACTTCATATGGCACAGTACTTTCATTTAGATTTAGATACGCTGTTAGGGCGAAACGAGTAAGGGGGAAGAATATTGAATTATCTTTCGAAACGTTTGAGGGAATGTAGGACTGAATTGGGAATGTCGCAGCCAAAATTTGGAGAATATCTCGGACTTAAGCCGACAAGCTATCCAAAATTTCAAACATACCGCCCATAGTCCAAAGCCAAAAATATGATACATTTCCATGCATTGAGGATTTAAAAAAAATTGCTATTGTGTTGGATATATCGCTGGATTATTTATGTGGACGGATTGATGATAAGAAAAAACTAACAGATCGTTTTGAAATAGAGGGCAGTATTCCATTTAATAAAAGGTTGAAAGAATTGCGGTTACAAAGTAATATGACACAATTGCAAATGACGGAAGCAATTGGTCTACATGCGAAATCAGATTATGTTGATTATGAACGTGGAAATAAAAAACCATTATTTCACCGTTTGATAGCTCTTGCAGATTTGTTTGATGTGTCGTTGGACTATTTGGTAGGCTTCAATGAGAAATAATGCTTGCCGGTAGGAGGAAACTACTATGTCAATTGTATCAGAGCGATTACGTTGCATTCGTACAGAACATAAACTAACACAAGGGCTGATGGCAGAAAAAATAGGGATGAAACCTTCTTCTTACCAGAACTATGAGTCTGCACAGTCCTTTCCGCCGATTTTGGTTCTTGTTAATATTGCAATCAAATTTAATATTTCTATTGATTATTTAACTGGTCGCTGTGATGAAAAAAAGAAAATTCAACAAGTTTATGATGTAGAGAATAGAATACCTTTTTCTAGTAGATTACGTGAACTAAGGAATAAATCAGGTATGACACAGACGGAGACAGCGAAAGCCATTGGGCTGACACAACGGGCAACATATGTCTGTTATGAGCGTGCAGAGAAAGAGCCGTCCTTGCCCCGTTTGATAGCCCTTGCGGATTTGTTTGATGTGTCGTTGGACTATTTGGTAGGCTTTAATGAGAAATAATGCTTGCCGGTAGGAGGGAACTGCTATGTCAATTGTATCTGAACGATTGCACACTTTAAGAGAAGAAAATGGATTGTCACAGAAACAAATGGGAGAACGTATTGATTTGAGTAGAACAAGTTATAAAAACTATGAAAATGCGCAATCCTATCCGCCAATTTCAGTGTTTATAAATATTGCAATTAAATTTGATATATCTATAGACTATTTAACAGGAAGAATTGATGAAAAACAAAAAATTAGTAAAACATACGATTTAAAAAGTATCACACCATTTTCTGTCAGAGTAAAAGAACTCAGAAAACAGCAGGGTATGACGCAGGAATTTGTTTCTAAAGAAATTGGTCTTGTTCATAAATCGCCGTACATTTGTTATGAGCGTGCAGAGAAAGAGCCGTCCTTGCCCCGTTTGATAGCTCTTGCAGATTTGTTTGATGTGTCGTTGGACTATTTGGTAGGCTTTAATGAGAAATAATGCTTGCCGGTAGGAGGGAACTGCTATGTCAATTTTATCTGAACGATTACGTTGCATAATTCCATTTAGATACGCTGTTAGGGCGAAACGAGTAAGGGAGATAAGTCATGAATTTATTTGCAAAACGCTTACGGGAATACCGAGCAGAATTAGGATTGTCGCAAACAAAGTTTGGAGAATATTTAGGATTAAAAGCAACTGCGTATCCAAATTATGAAAAAAGTTTTGCCTATCCTTGTATTGCTGATATGATGAAAATTGCTGTTGCGCTTGATATTTCGTTGGATTATTTGCTGGGACGAATCGACGAGAAAGTTTCTCTTTTACAACGGTTTAATAAGGATAAATGTGTTCCTTTTTCCGAACGTGTCAAGCACCTACGCTTGGAAAAGGGATTGACGCAACTTGCAGTATCGGAAAAAATTGGTCTGTCATCTAAGTTTAGCTATATTTTTTATGAGCGCGGGATTCGAGAACCTACTATTGACCGCCTAATTGCTCTTGCGGATTTGTTTGATGTGTCGTTGGACTATTTGGTAGGCTTTAATGAGAAATAATGCTTTGCTGAGCCAAAGTCACCCGGCGCAATTTGATTTGAAATTTTGCTTGACAAATGAACTTTAAGGGTGTATAATGAAAACAGATACAAGGAGAACCGTTTCAAAGACGGTTTACCAAAGTTGGGTTTAAGTAACCGCTTGCCTTTGGTCGGGAGGAGCGGTTACTTTTTTCGCCTCCCGCAGGAGGTGGTTCGGAGCAGTCTCCCTGCGACGAACTTCCTATTTATTTCATTACAAGTAATGTAAAACAAATTATATTTTCCATACAACCACCCCCTTTCTATAAAGGGTGTGGCACGCGTGCCCCGTAGGGGTAAACCGCCTTCCGATACTCCTTGTATCCGTCCACCGATTAGTATAGCATATAATAACTGAAAGTTCAATAGATATTACTGAAAAGTAATAAAATTGTAATAAAAAAGCGTTCATAGAAAGAAACCATCCTGAAATGCAATGATGAAAAAACAACGAAAATAATACTTGACAAATAAACTTTAAGGGTATATAATGGAAACAGATACAAGGAGAACCGTTTTCAAGACGGTTGCCCCAAATAAATAGTTACATGAAAAAGTAACCGATTACTCGTGGCTGAGGGCGGTTACTTTTTTATGTATTTCAAAATTTCCTTGAGAAGTAATAATAAAATAATCATCATTACATACTCTAAGATATTTTCCATACAACCACCCCCTTTCCGTATGGATTGGGGACATACGCGCCCGAAAGGGTATGTATATCCCAGGAGGTGGCAAACCGCCTTCCGATACTCCTTGTATCTGCCCACCGATTAGTATAACATATAATAACTGAAAGTTCAATAGATGTTGCTAAAAAGTAATAAAATTGTAATAAAAAAGCGTTTATAGAAAGAAACCATCTTGAAATGCAATGATGAAAAAACAGCGAAAATAATACTTGACAAATAAACTTTAAGAGTGTATAATGAAAACAGATACAAGGAGAACCGTTTTAAAGACGGTTTGCCAAAAATAATTGGTTAACAATAACCGCTTATCTTTTGAGGAGGGCGGTTATTGCGCTTTTATACTGAAAACAACTAGAATTATCAGTACAAATACTAAAATCCTTAGTATGTATTTCATAAGCTCCACCCCCTTTCTTTATGAAGGGTGTGGTAAACCGCCTTCCGATACTCCTTGTATCCGTCCACCGATTAGTATAGCATAAAATAACTTAAAGTTCAATAGATATTACTAAAAAGTAATAAACTTGTAATAAAAAAGCGTTTATAGAAAGAAACCATCTTGAAATGCAATGATGAAAAAACAGCAAAAATAATACTTGACAAATAAACTTTAAGAGTGTATAATGGAAACAGATACAAGGAGAACCGTTTCAAAGACGGTTTGCCAAAATAAGGATATAGATAGTCGTTATCTTGACAGGAGGGCGGCTATCTTTTTATTATGGTCAAAATAATTATCATTACAAGTAATGTAAAACAAATTATGTATTCCATAACAGCACCCCCTTTCCGTATAGATTGAGGGTACGCGTGCCCCAAGGTGTACACAAGTGCCACATAAGCAGCACGCGTGCCCAGGAGGGGCAAACCGCCTTCCGATACTCCTTGTATCCGTCCACCGATTAGTATAACATATAATAACTGAAAGTTCAATAAATATTACTAAAAAGTAATAAACTTGTAACATAAAGTGTAAAATAGACCTAAAAAGAGGGGGCAGTTTGCCCCCTCTTTTTAGGTCTATTCGTCCGGTTTTCTATTCCTCCAGCTTCAACCGTGGAACGCGCGTGGGACGGGAGTTCTCGTCCAGCGCGACGAACACCAGATGCGCTTCATTCGTCAAAATCTGCGCGCCGGTACGCAGGTTTTCCGCCGTCACGTCCACCTTGATTTGCATGGACGTATTACCCACGCCCGTAAGCTCCGCGTGCAGCTTTACCATCTCGCCGCGGCGCACCGGGTGCTTGAAATCCAGCTTATCCACCGACACAGTTGCCACAATACAGTTGGAATGGCGGGACGCTGCCAGCGCCGCCGCAATATCAATCCAATGCATGAGCCGCCCACCCTTGAGGTTATCCAACAAATTGACGTCCACCGGCAGCACGAGTTCTGTCATATCAATGGCAGAATCGGCCACGGTTTTGACCCGTTCTTCCATAAAGTTCTCCTATTCCGGCAGCACAATTTCCGCTGCCTGTTCCACCACGTCTGCGGCATGGTCCAAGCCCTCGCCCAGGAACGTTTCAATATCGCCCGCGTCGCATTTTTGCGCGGTTGCAGGATCCAGCGGCAATTGTGCCAGCAGCTCCAATCCAAACGATTTTGCCACCTCCGGCGCTTTGCTTTCACCAAACACCGGGATTTTTTTGCCGCAATCGGGACAGTTCACATAGCTCATGTTTTCCACCAGCCCCAAAATCGGAACGTCCATCAGCTTTGCCATGCTGACCGCTTTGGACACAATCATGGAAACCAAATCCTGCGGCGACGTCACAATCACAATGCCGCTCAGCGGAATGGACTGGAACACCGTCAGCGGAACATCGCCCGTTCCCGGCGGCATATCCACAAACAAATAATCCACGTCCTCCCAGATCACGTCCGTCCAAAACTGCTTCACTGTCCCACCGATAATGGGTCCGCGCCACACCACCGGCGTGGATTCGTCGTCCAGCAGCAGATTGATGCTCATGACCTGAATCCCCGTGCGCGTTTCGCAGGGCAACAGTCCAAATTCACTTGCCGCCGCCTTTCCTGCCAGTCCAAATTCCTTTGGAACGGAGGGCCCCGTAATATCCGCGTCCAAAATACCCACCCGGTATCCTTTGCGGCGCATGAGCACCGCCAGCATTCCCGTCACGGCGGATTTGCCCACGCCGCCTTTGCCGCTGACCACGCCAATCACCTTTTTGATGCGGCTCATTTCATGCGGACGCTCCAGTAAACTCGTTTTTTCGCGGGAAGCACAATCCTCGCCGCAGCTGCTGCAATCATGAGAACATTGTTCAGCCATATGTTGTCCATCTCCTGTTCTTTTTTTCTAGTTTGGATTTCTTTTCCTTTATTATACGTCGCGCCATAGTAAATGTCAAATGACAAAGCGCACAAAATTATAGCAGGACACCAAAATAATGACCAGCATAACCCCGCTGAACAGCCGGTCCACGCCGCGGTTGGTGAGTTTGCGCGAAAGAAAACTGCCCAAAAAACCGCCGCCAATGCCGCCGGCAATCATCAGCGCGAGCAGCCACGGGTCAAAGTCCGGCACCGCGCCCGCCGCTATCGTCCGCACCAGGCTGGCAATCTGCGAAAATAAAATGATGTAAATGGAATTGCGCGCACTGGTTTTGGAATCCATGGAAAAGAAATAATACAGCACGGCAATGTTAATCGGGCCGCCGCCAATCCCTAAAAACGCCGACACCATGCCCAGCGCCAGTCCAATCAGCAGACAGGCGGCGCTGTTTTCCACCTGTTTGGGCTTGACCTTTTCTTTATAGCGCACAAAGAAAAAGACAAACACTGTCATGGCAACCAGCAGAGCGGACTGCGTAGCGCCCACGACCGCATCACCGGCAAACAGACCTTTCAGCCAATCAAACAGATACTTACCCAGCAAGCCGCCGACTGCTGCGCCGATTGCTAAATATGTACTTTTGCGCACTTCCAGCTTCACGCCGCTGCCGCGGCTTTTCAGCAGCGACACCACCGCCATAGACAACACCGTGCAGCCCGATAAAAAACTAATCGTGGACACGCTGAGCAGCCCGAAGGCGTCCAAGACCGGCTTGATAATGACGCCGCCGCCGATGCCGCTGATTGCCCCCACCGTCGTCGCCAGCAAACTAATGAGAAAAAAGATAAAATTCACCATGCGGGATCCCCCCTTTTATTGCTTTCTTTATCATAGCATAAATTTTCCTGTTTTTCAAGCCGCTGCCGCCCGTGCTTGACAGAGATGTTACTTTCCTTTATAATAAAACAAGAATGGAACAAAAGAAAAGGGGAGCATAGCAATGGAACAGATAACGAAATGGATCACCCAAATCAACGACGTAGTGAACGGATTTGTCTGGGGCCCGATAATGCTGGTGGTATTTTTAGCGGTTGGGTTGATGTTTACCGTTCGTACCGGATTTTTCCAAGTCACACACATCAAACTGTGGATGAACGCCACGTTTATCTCCATATTTAAAAAGAAGGACGTGCGGCGAACCAAGGATAAAGCGTCCATTTCCCAGTTTCAGGCGCTGGCGACAGCGCTCGCCGCAACCGTGGGAACCGGGAACATTGCGGGCGTCGCGACGGCGATTGCCCTGGGAGGTCCCGGCGCGGTGTTTTGGATGTGGCTGTCCGCGTTTTTGGGCATGATGACCAACTATGCGGAAAATACGCTGGGCATTCGCTACCGCTACCGCAACGAAAAAGGCAACTGGGTGGGCGGCGCCATGATTTACATTGAACGCGGTCTGGGCTGGAAATGGCTGGCGGTCATTTTCTCCATCTTTTGTCTGATGGCGTCGTTTGGGATCGGGAACATGACGCAGGTCAATTCCATTGCCCAGGCAATGGACACATCATTTTCCGTGCCGCAGCTCGCAACCGGTATTGTGATTGCCGTGCTGGTGGGGCTGGTGATTGTGGGCGGCATCAAACGTATTGCCAGCGTGACGGAAAAAATTGTGCCGTTTATGGTGATTGCCTACCTGGTCGGCGGACTTGCCTGCATCGTGGTGCACGCGGAACAAATACTGCCGGCGCTGAAACTCATTTTCACAGAAGCGTTTTCGATGCAGTCGGCAGCGGGCGGCGTAGCGGGTTACGGCATGATGCTGGCGGTCAAACGCGGTATTTCACGCGGCGTGTTCTCCAATGAAGCGGGACTGGGCTCCTCCGTCATGGTACACTCCGCGTCCAATGTGAAAGAACCGGTTGTACAGGGAATGTGGGGTGTGTTTGAGGTGTTTGCCGACACCATTATCGTCTGCACGATTACGGCGCTGGTCGTTTTGACCTCCGGCGTTTACGACATCGGCGCTTACGCGTCAGAGTTGGCGGCGACGGGCGATATTACAGTGCTGCCCAATGGCGTGGCGCTGACCTCGGCGGCGTTCAGTCAAACCTTTGGGCAATGGGGCGGCATGTTTATTTCCATTGCGCTGATGTTGTTTGCGTTCTCCACCATCTTGGGCTGGAGCTACTACGGCGAACGGGCGGTGGAATATCTGTTCGGGCTGCGCGCGGTGCCGGTGTATAAAGTGATTTTCAGTGCGTTTGTCATCGTCGGCGCCGTCTCCAGTCTGAATCTGGTCTGGGATATTTCCGACACGTTCAACGGGCTCATGGCGATTCCCAACCTGCTCGCGGTTACACTGCTGTCGCCGCAAGTGATTCGCATGACGCGCGATTATTTGCAGCGCCTGAAAACCGGCGAGCCGACGCCCTCCTATCAGCCGGAGGAATCTGTGAAAACAAAATAAAAGGAGGACCATGCCATGCACCTGAAAGAAACCATAGAAGCCTTTGTATATCCCCATTTGGAATCTCTGTCGCGTCGCATGGCGGACGGCGGTAAGGATACCACGTGGATGGGCATTCCCTTGTTGGATGACAAAGAAAATTTCACGGGCGGCGCACTGATGCTGGCGGTCAGCCACCTGCTGGTTTACCAATTGGAGCATACGCCGGAGCGGGCGGAAGAGACGCTGCAGCGGTGGTTGACATTCGCCGGCTGGGCGGCGGAAAAACCCATGAATACCTGGGGCAAGCTCTCCGCGCTCAAATCGCTGCGCAACATCAAACGCGCCGGAAAGTGGGAGGCGGTGCCGGCCGCGCTGCTGGATACGCTGAACGCGCGGACGGATTTGCGCGACTTTTTTGACACGGAGACCATGCAGCTGCGCGGCTATGCCACCAACTATCTGCACGTTGCTATGGCAGTGGCGGGACACCGCGCCAAATTGGGCTGGGAAAAGCCCGGCTTGGCGGAGAAAATTTTCGCGCTGTTTTTGCAGCATATCCGCGCGCGCTCGTCCGGCGGCTGGATGGATGATTCTGCCGGCTATGGGCGGTTTGACCGGTACAGCTTTGTCATTTATGCGGAGCTTGCCGACACCTGCCGCGCGCTGGATATTCCCATTGTGCAGCAGGTGAAGGACGGCGTTTGCCAAAGCGTGGAATTGGTGCTGGATTTTTGCAGTCCGCAGGGCGACGGCGTTGCCTATGGACGCAGCCTGTCTGCCCACGGCGATATGACGGTGCCGGCGGTGGTGTCCACAGCTGTACGGGAAGGCTGGCTGCCGGAAGAACAACGGCAGCGGGCGGCGGACTGTTGCCGCACCTGCCTAGCGCACATCATGGATTATTGGTACAACAGCGAAAAACAGTCTTTTGATTTATGGTTCGACGGACGCACCACCAACCGCTACCGCCGGATTCACCGGCTGCTGGAGGTGAATTTGGATTTGTCCGACCAGCTGCTGGCAGCGGTGGCGAATCTGGAGGCGGGCGGTATGACAGACCTCCCCGCAGACCCGGCGCCCGCCGCGCCGCAAACGGGTGTGGACGGTGATAAGTCGGAATGTATCGCGCCCACCCATGCACTGTCTGTCCGGCCCACGC
>CBCTHD010000059.1:0-9338 GCA_965146615.1 uncultured Clostridia bacterium | reverse complement strand
TATGTTCAGACATTGGCGGGTGATGGGCGCGTGCTGGTGAACGGTAGCCCTGTCAAGCCGAATGCAAAGGTAAAGGAAGGCGATGTGGTGGAGGTGGAGGTGCCGCCGCCGCGCAAGCTGGAAACGCAGCCGGAAAACATTCCGCTGGACATTGTCTATGAGGATGGCGAACTGCTGGTCGTCAATAAACCGCAAGGCATGGTGGTGCACCCGGCGGCAGGAAATTATGAAGGTACTCTGGTATCGGCGTTGTTGTACCATTGCGGGGAGAACCTTTCCGGTATCAATGGCGTGCTGCGGCCCGGCATTGTACACCGTATTGATAAAGACACGAGCGGACTGCTGTTGGTCGCTAAAACGAACGATGCGCATGTGTCGTTGGCGGCACAAATCAAGGAGCATTCATTGACAAGACGTTACCTGGCGTTGGTGCGCGGCGGGTTTCCGCAGCCGGAGGGCACCGTGGATCAGCCCATTGGGCGCAATCCAAAAGACCGTAAAAAAATGTGTGTCACACGGCAAAACAGCCGTGAGGCAGTGACGCATTACCGTGTGTTGGAGCGGCTTGGACCATATACTCTGGTGGAATGCCGCCTGGAGACGGGACGCACCCATCAAATTCGCGTGCACATGAGCTATCTGGGGCACCCTGTTGTGGGGGATCCTGTTTATGGCGCGCATAAAGAAAAGTTCCAGACAAACGGACAACTGCTGCATGCCGCCTGCATTGGATTTATTCACCCGAAAAGCGGGGAATATATGGAATTTTCAGCCCCGGTACCGTCGCAGTTTGAAAAAGTACTGCAGCTATTGCGCGGTAAATATGGACAAACTGAGTAGAAATATTCCGTTGTCCGCTGGGATTCGGATGGCATGGCGGAGGGCAGGAGAGCCTGGATTCCGCCATGCCATTCGTTTTGTTAGTCGTAGCATTCGGAACCGTTATTAAGAGATAGACCCGATAAGTTTGAGATAGTTCAGACAGTCGGAAAATCCGCGCTTGTATAGAAAGAACTCATAGAGAGAATTGAGCGTGTCGAGGGAAGAAAAATATCCTTCCAGCAAGTCGGTGTGTGCCGGATTGGCAAGTTCCATGATATAGCTCTCAGCCTTGTCTTTCTTTTTATAAAGCTCAAATTCCGGTGTCAGGAGAAACGCTTCATGCGCCTCAGCATAGCGTTCTTGGATGAATTTTTCTATTAGGTCGTTTTGACGGTTGTACATAAAAATCAGTCCTTTCTAAAATACATGTTATTTAGGATAAAGTAATTATACCACTAAAAGTTATAAATGTCAAGTAGTATTGTGCAGAAAGAAGTGAAAAAATGAAAGAACTTGGAAATCGGCTAAAACATCTTCGAGAAAAACATAAATTAACGCAATGCGCGGCAGGAGCGTTGATTGGTGAACCTGTAGGGAATTATCAAAATTATGAATATGGAGATAGTAACCCTTCGATTGAACAGTTGATTATATTTGCGAAAGAATTTCATTCATCTATTGAATATATAGTGCGTGGCAGAGAAAATAAAGTGATTTATGCAAATGAAACAATTATTTTTCAGGAACGATTAAAGGAACTCCGTAAGAAAAATCATCTGACACAGAAACAAATTGCTGCAATTTTAAATATGAAATTTCAAAATTATCAGAAATATGAATATGGTGAGACTGTTCCAACGCTTGGGCGTATTATCCAATTAGCAGACCTATTTCAAGTTCCTATAGATGACATGATGGGCCGGGTACGGAAATGAGAGTATATATTTATATTATAACACGAAAATAATATCGTGTCAATAGGGAGGAATAAATTTTGAGAAATAAAGATGAGATAGGAGATAGAATTCAAAATTTAAGGAGACGGAATGGATTTACACAGAAAAAATTGGGAGAAATCATTGGTGGAAATGAGAAATCTTTTCAGTCATATGAATATGGGAAAGCCCGTCCAACAATTGAACAATTTATTTTGTTAGCAAACTTATTGGACACTTCTATTGAATATATTGTAAATGGAAATCATAACGACAATCAATATGAATTAGAAGCCATGCCATTTCATAAATGTTTGACTGAATTACGAAAAAAACACAAAATGACGCAAAAAGAAGTAGCTATGTATTTAGAAATAGATGAAGCTGCATATCAAAGATATGAATACGGGAAAAATGAACCGAGGCTAAAAAGAGTAAAAAAATTAGCAGACCTATTTCAAGTTCCTATAGATGACATGATGGGACGGGTACAGAAATGAAAAAGCATAAAAAGGCGTTTCCGTCAAAATAAATTGCTGTAAAATTTTACTCTATTTTTATGCAGAATCACGAAAATTTTTTCATACAAAATCGTAGACAAGAAACCACATTATATGGTATAATAAACAAAATAAAATTGAACGCAGCAAACAACTAACGTTCGCTTTTAAATCGGTACAGAGAGACTGATAAGGTGATGCACGATAGGGAGCGCGGCGTGCTGAAACACCCTGGGGAAGCTCTATGCAGCCCGTGGGGATTTTTGGCAACCTAAGTGACTATTATGTACCTCTTATCAGCCGATAAGGGGTATTTTTTATTGCCATCATTTTCAAAAAGGCTGCCCAAATTTGAGGAGGGGATAAAGATGACGGAGTACACAAAAAAAGCACGCATCATGGACGACATAGCGATTGCGCGGGCGGTGCGGCGTATGTCATTTGAAATTATTGAAAAAAACAGAGGAACGCGCAGGCTATGTCTCATTGGTATTCAGCGCCGCGGTGTGATATTGGCGCAGCGCATTGCGCACCAGATTGCGCAAATTGAAGGCGTGAAAGTTCCTGTCGGCGTGCTGGACATTACGTTTTACCGTGACGACCTCAGTATGCTGAGCGAGCATCCGGTTTTGAATGACACGGAAATTGACTTTGTGGTGGACGATAGCCAGCTTGTGCTGGTGGATGATGTTTTGTATACGGGGCGGACAGTACGTGCTGCAATAGATGCGATCATGGACCTGGGGCGCCCGCAGTGTATCCAGCTGGCAATTCTGATTGACCGCGGCCACAGGGAACTCCCGATACGTGCAGATTTCGTCGGCAAAAATGTACCGACTTCCGGCACGGAGGCTGTGCAGGTAATGTTGGAGGAAATTGACGGCACGGAGGAAGTCTTGATAATGGAAAGGGCGGAGGAAGAATGCTAGGGAACAGAAAGGATTTGCTGGGGCTGAAGGATTTGACAGCGGACGATATCCGCTACATTTTGGGACAAGCTGAAACCATGAAGCATATTTTGCAGCAAAACAATAAGAAAACGCCGCATTTACGCGGTAAATCCGTTGTGACGCTGTTTTATGAAAATAGCACGCGCACGCGGTTGTCCTTTGAACTTGCCGGGAAATATCTCAGCGCGGATACGGCGAACATCACTTCTTCCGGCAGCAGTGTGGCAAAAGGTGAAAATCTACTGGATACGGCGCGTACGATTGACCGCATGGGCGCGAATATCATTGTGATTCGCCATAGCAGCTCCGGTGCACCGCATTTGGTGGCGCAAAACGTTAAAGCGTCTGTTATTAATGCAGGCGACGGTATGAATGAACACCCTACGCAGGCACTGCTGGATATGTTTACGATTTTGGAGAAAAAAGGACGCATTGACGGACTGAAGGTCGCCATTGTCGGCGATATTTTGCACAGCCGCGTAGCGCGCAGCAATATCTACGGCTTGACCAAGCTGGGCGCTAAAGTCAGCGTCGGCGGTCCGGCAACGCTCATGCCGCGCGACATGGAAACGTTGGGCGTGGACGTCTGTTCCAGCGTGCAGGAGGCAATACTGGACGCGGACGTAGTCATGGGCTTGCGCATTCAATTGGAACGGCAAAAAGCGGGACTGTTCCCGACCTTGCGGGAATATTCCAGATTTTTCGGCATCGACGAGAAACGGCTGGAATATGCGAAGCCGGACGCATTGATTTTGCATCCCGGTCCTGTGAACCGCGGCGTGGAATTCACGACTCCGGTGGTAGACCACGAGCGCAGCTTCATTGATGAACAGGTAACCAACGGCGTAGCAGTGCGTATGGCGCTGCTCTATATCTTTACTGGCGGCGTGAAAAATCCGCGTTAGGAGGGTTCTATCTATGAAAATCTTAATTAAAAACGGAAGGGTGTTAGACCCGGCACAGAATATAGACGATGTTATGGACGTATTTGTGCAAAACGGCATGATTAGTGAAATAGGACAAGACTTGGATCTGGATGATTTGGAGGAACTGGAAATTATCGACGCCACCGATAAGATCGTTTGCCCCGGGTTTATTGATATGCATGTGCATCTGCGCGAACCGGGATTTGAATATAAAGAAACGATCGCAACAGGTACGCGTGCGGCGGCAAAAGGCGGCTTTACAACGGTTGCTTGTATGCCCAACACCAATCCGGTGATTGACAATGAAGCGGTGGTTTCTTTCATCTTCCAAAAAGCAAAAGAAGAAGGGCTGGTGAATGTCTATCCCATCGGTGCGATTACCAAAGGGCTGAAGGGCGAAGAAATGGCGGAAATCGGTGAACTGAAATTTGCCGGCGTGGTCGCTGTCTCCGATGACGGACGGCCTGTGCAGGACGCGGGCATGATGAAAAAAGCGTTGATGTATGCCAACATGTTTGATACGCTGGTCATTTCCCATTGTGAGGAACTGTCTCTGATTGAGGGCGGCTCCATGAACGAAGGGGCAGTTGCGACCAGCTTGGGATTGAAAGGGATTCCTGCACCGGCGGAGGAATGCATGGTGGCGCGCGACTGCCTGCTGGCGGGGTATACCGGCGCGGCGCTGCACATTGCGCATGTCAGCACGAAAGGCAGTGTGGAAATTGTGCGCCAGGCGAAAAAGAACGGTATCAATGTGACATGCGAAACCTGCCCGCACTATTTTACGCTGACAGAAGAAAGCGTCATGGGCTACAACACCAATGCCAAGATGAATCCGCCGCTGCGCACAGAAGAAGACCGCCAAGCGGTGATTGAAGGGCTCAAGGACGGAACCATTGACGCGATTGTGACCGACCATGCGCCGCACCATGTGGACGAAAAAAATGTGGAATTTGACAAAGCGGCAAACGGCATTGTAGGTTTGGAAACCTCCTTCGCGCTGGGTATGACCTATCTGGTCAAAGCGGGACATTTGACGCTGCCGCAGCTGATTGCAAAAATGACGGTACGCCCGGCGGAGATTCTGGGACTGAACAAAGGCAGACTCCAACCGGACAGACCGGCGGACATTATTGTGATTGACCCGACGGCGGAGTATGAAATTGACGTAAATTCGTTTGAATCAAAGTCTAAAAACTCGCCTTTTGACGGTTTTCCGGTTGTAGGGAAGGTGTTATATACTATTGTGAATGGAAAACTCGTTATGCGTGAAGGTATTTTGTAATAGAGGAGAAGAAACAGTATGGATAAACTGATTGAAAAAATCAAAGAAAAACAGAATCCGTCCGTGGCGGGGCTGGACCCCAAGCTGGATTACATTCCGGCGCATATTCTGGACAAGCATATGCAGGAGCACGGCAAAACCTTACAGGGCGCGGCCGGCGCGATTTTGGAATTTAACAAAGGGCTGATTGACGCGCTGTGTGATATCGTGCCGGCGGTCAAGCCGCAATCTGCTTATTATGAATCCTATGGGCTGCCGGGGCTGTGGGCAATGCATGAAACCATTTCCTATGCACAGGAAAAAGGGATGTATGTCATTCTGGATGTGAAACGAAATGACATTGGTTCCACCGCAGGCGCATATTCCGCGGCATATCTGGGAGAAACAAATGTGTGCGGCGATACCGTGCGCGCATTCACGCCCGATTGTGTGACGGTGAACGGGTATCTGGGGACGGACGGCGTCCTGCCGTTTGTGAAGGACTGTGAGGCGTTTGACAAGGATATTTTTGTGTTGGTGAAAACCTCCAATCCGTCCTCCGGAGAGCTGCAAGACCTGAAAGTGGACGGAAAAGCCGTCTATGAAAAAATGGCGCAGCTGGTGGACAGCTGGGGAAACGGTAACATTGGGAAATATGGATACAGCCGCGTGGGCTGTGTCGTGGGCGCAACTTGGCCGCAGCAAGCGGAGGTAGCGCGTAAACTCATGCCGCACGCCTATTTTCTGGTGCCTGGCTACGGCGCGCAGGGCGGTGGAGCAAAAGACGTAGTACCGTGTTTCAACCGTGACGGGTTGGGCGCAATTGTCAACTCGTCGCGCGGAATTATGTGCGCTTACCAAAAACAAGGCTTGGACGGCGAAGCGTTTGCAGATGCAGCACGCAAGGAAGCCATCCGTATGCGGGACGAAATAACGGCTTGCATGTAAGATAGACAGAGGGGGGATTTGTAGATGACAAAGGCATATTTGGCGCTGCAAGACGGCACCGTGATGGAAGGTGAAAGTGCCGGTGCGCAGGGAACTTATATTGGAGAAGTGGTGTTTACAGTCGGCATGGCGGGCGCCATTGAATTTTTAACAGACCCTGCTTATGAGGGACAGATTTTGACCATGGCATATCCCATCATAGGCGGTGCGGGAGTAAACCTGGAGGATGCGGAAAGCAACAGGGCGCATGTCCGCGCGCTGGTGGTGCGGGAAGTGTGCGATTTTCCAAGCAATTTCCGTATGCAGATGGATTTGGACACATACTTAAAAGAGCAAAATGTAATCGGCATCACAGGGCTGGACACGCGCAAGCTGGTGAGAATTTTGCGCGATAGCGGCGCACAGAATGGAATGGTAACGACAGACCCGGATTTTTCATTTGAAAAATATAAGGAACAACTGAACGGCTACCGGCGAAAGGTAGATTTGGCGCATGTGACGCGGGAACGGCAAGTCATTTCCGGCGTTGGGAAGCGGGTTGCGCTGCTGGATTTGGGGGCAAAAAACAGTACCATTGCAGCGATGCAGGGCATGGGCTGCCAAATTACGATCTATCCGGCAATGACAGCGGCGGAGGAAATTTTGAACAGTGGCTGTGACGGTATCGTCATTGCAGGTGGTGCGGGAGATCCGCGTGAATATCCGGAAGTGATGGAAACCGTGCGGCAGCTTGCCCAGTCCGGCAAACCGGTGTTGGGCATCAATCTTGGCATGCAGCTCTTGGCGCTGGCATATGGCGCAGCAGTCACCGCGCTGCCGCATGGACACCGCGGCGGGCATCCGGTCAAGGATATGGCAACACAGCATACGTTTGTGGCGCAGCAGAATAGCGGATATGCCATTGACACGGATTCTGTGGATAAAAATGTTATGGAAATCACATATGTGAACATGAGCGATGGGGCTGTGGAAGGGTTGGCGTGGAAAAATATACCCGTGCGCGCCGTACAGTTTTATCCGGATTTGTCACATGACACGAAACATATTTGGCAGCAGATGAATGCATGGATGGGAGGGGAACAGTAATGCCGAAGGACGCAAGTATCAAAAAAGTATTGGTGATCGGGTCCGGTCCGATTGTCATTGGACAGGCGGCGGAATTCGACTATGCCGGCACACAGGCATGCCGCGCATTGAAAGAAGAAGGCATTGAAGTTGTACTGATTAACTCCAATCCGGCGACCATCATGACGGATCCGGAAATGGCGGATCACATCTATATAGAACCGTTGAATTTGGAAAGTGTGAAAAAAATTCTGGAAATAGAAAAGCCTGACAGCATTTTGCCGACGTTAGGCGGTCAGACGGGTCTGAATCTGGCAGTGGAACTGGCGGAAGACGGCTGCCTGGACAAGCTGGGAATCCGGCTGTTGGGAACCGCTGTGGAAACGATTAAAATGGCGGAGGACCGTCAGGAATTTAAGGATACCATGGAACGCATCGGCGAGCCATGCATTGCCAGCAAAGTGGTAAACACCTATGAAGAAGCGTTGGCGTTTGCGAAAAAAATTGAATTTCCCGTCATCGTGCGTCCCGCTTATACGCTGGGCGGCACGGGCGGCGGTATTGCCTATAACGAGGCGGACTTGGAGGAAATCGCACCGAACGGGCTGCGGTTGTCCCGCGTGCACCAGGTATTGATTGAGAAATGTATTTCCGGCTGGAAGGAAATTGAATATGAAGTGATTCGCGATAGCAAGGGCAACGCGATTGCGGTTTGTAATATGGAAAATGTGGACCCGGTGGGCGTGCATACCGGCGACAGTATCGTGGTGGCGCCGGTGCAGACGCTGGGCGCAAAAGAATGCACGCTGCTGCGCAATTCGGCGCTGAATATCATCACGGCGCTGGGTATTGAAGGCGGCTGCAACGTGCAGTTTGCGCTACACCCCGACACCATGGAATATGCGCTGATTGAAGTCAATCCGCGCCTGTCGCGTTCTTCTGCGCTGGCGTCCAAGGCGACGGGCTATCCCATTGCTAAGGTGGCGACCAAAATCGCTATTGGCTATGGACTCGATGAGATTGAAAACGCCGTAACCAAAAAGACATATGCTTGTTATGAACCCACGCTGGACTACGTGGTGTTGAAATTTCCGCGTTGGCCATTTGATAAATTCGTGAAAGCAAAACGGACGCTGGGAACCCAGATGAAGGCGACGGGAGAAGTGATGTCCATTGCAAACAGCTTTGAAGCGGCGCTGATGAAAGCGGTGCGGTCGCTGGAAATGGGCTATACGTATCTGTCCTCCAAACCGACGGCGCAAATGAGCGATGCGGAGCTGAAAGAAAAACTGAAAACGATAGAAGACGATAGATTATTCGTGATGGCCGAGCTGATTCGGCGCGGCGCGGCGACGCTGGAGGAAATCCATGCGCAAACCATGATGGATTTGTGGTTCCTGAAAAAAATAGAAAAACTCATTCTGTTGGAAAAAGAATTGCAGCAGGAAAAACTTACGCCGCAGTTGCTGCGCCGTGCGAAACAAAACGGCTTTTTGGACAGCGACATTGCAGCGTTCAGCGGCATGAGCGAAGCAGGCATAAAACAAATGCGGCGGGAGAATACTATTCATGCGACTTACAAAATGGTAGACACCTGCGCGGCGGAATTTGAAGCGGTCACACCATACTATTATTCCACTTATGAAGAAGAATGTGAAGTGACGGACAGCGACCGTAAGAAAATTTTGGTGCTGGGCTCCGGCCCGATTCGGATTGGGCAGGGGATTGAATTTGACTATTGCAGCGTGCACTGTGTTTGGGCGCTGAAAGAAGAAGGTTATGAAACCATCATTATTAATAACAATCCTGAAACGGTTTCCACCGATTTTGATACGGCGGACCGCCTGTATTTCGAGCCGCTGACGCCGGAGGACGTGGAAAATGTGGTGCGGATAGAAAATCCGTTGGGTGCAATCGTGCAGTTCGGC